>JBLGBD010000106.1:0-11305 GCA_047617585.1 Pseudohongiellaceae bacterium
AAGCTCCTGGCTGGAGTAGGCCAAAGCTAAAGATCTGATTCTCCCTTGTGTTGAGCGCTGTATCGTTCGGCATTCCGACTTTGGAGGTCAATAAGTCTAGATCTGAAAAAATTGAACCGAAAACTATAACCTCGCGTAAGCTTGCAAAAACCCCAATGGCTAAAATTAGCCCCGCAGCAAATAAAAGACTTCGGCTAAGCAGCAGTTGATAGCTAACTTCGCTGCCTAGTTGATATTGCTGCTCTAAATGCAGCAGCAAAGCCAAGTTGCAGCTTGCCAGCGCCAGATAAATCCCTAGCTCTCTGCTCAAGGGCATAAACGTAAGCTGAAGCAGTAGTTCTAAGATGGTGGTGATGCTTCCTACTAAAAATAGACTCCAAATGAAATGCAATGAGGGTTTTATCTTACTGTGTAGCATGCGATTTATAAGCACAGCAATGAGGGCGACAACTGAGGTAAAAACAGCAATTGTAAAGCCTTTGATCGCGGTTTGGCTTACCGCCAGCACAGGACTGAGGCTTAGCAGCTGCACAAGAACAACATTGTTACTCCAAAAATTCGCTGGAGTGGTTCTTGCACTAGTCATTTAAGCCATTCCCCTAGGTCTTGCTTTATGCGATCAAAAAAGCCGGGATGCCCGTAAACTGTGGGTTTAAACATGATGTCGCATAACGGCGCCCAAAAATTTGCAAAGATAACCGCGATTGCAACGGCGTCTAGATAGCTCCCCCAGACACGAATGCTATAAATCGCCAAGCCAATTATGATGCCGTAGGCTATCCGTCCACCGTTGGTTGTGGCGGCGCTAACTGGGTCTGTGGCAATAAAGAATGCGCCAAGCATCGTCGCACCGCCAAACAGGTGTAAGTAGGGGCTTCCTACCACCGCGGCACTGCCGCTGGAATACAAGCCAATAGAGAGAGCAGCGAGAGTTGCTAATATGCTAAAAGGAATATGCCAACGTATAACGCCGAGCTTCAATAGTACCAAGCCGCCAAGTAAGTTCGCCATGTTGATAAGCTCCCAGCCTGTGGCAGAGCTTCGATTAAACACACCCGTTTGATTGGTCAGAGCTTTGCTTATTGCGTTAGGTGAGGCCAGCTTATATTCAATTAATGGCGTAGCCATAGCCATACCATCGAATAGGTCGGCTGCTTGAGCTGTGATGAGAGCAGGCATAGCAAAGGTGGCACTTAAGCTTTGCACTATGCCATTTAGGCTTAGTGGAGAAATAGTTTCTCCACTTAAAGAGTGGATGAGAGGCACATGCCATGATGTCATTAACACAGGGTAGCTTAACAGCAGAAAGAGGTAGCCTGACATCGCTGGATTGAAGCTGTTCTGCCCCAACCCTCCAAAGGCATGTTTGCCGATGATGATCGCGAAAGCCATACCCATTAAAATAACCCACCAAGGCGCTCCTAAGGGTATGCTCAAAGCGAAAAGCAGTGCGGTGACTATTGCAGAATAATCTGACAAATTACTTTTAAGGTTTTTGCCTCGCAGTTTCAGTGCGGCCGCTTCAAACAGCAATCCGGCTAAAACAGAAATAATGATGTTAAGTAAAACACCAATGCCAAAAAACCACAGAGAAACCAAAATGCCGGGGCAGAGGCAAAGCAGTAGCCTAGACATCAAAGTTGCGATGTTTAAGTGGGAAAAAATGATGGGCATGGTTTTAGCTGTAACAGAAGACATTGATTAGTCGTTCTCCTTGGCAGCGTTAAATTTATTTTTCTTCTTGCGAACTCGGGCAACAGCAGCGGCTATATCGCTGCGTGCCGCTTCCCGAGACATGGGTGCTAGGGCTACCTTATCTGGTGACTTCAATGTTTTAGCTTGGCGTTTACTCCCGGCAGCATTTTTCTCAATCTTTAGTCGGATTTGGTGGGCTTGAAAACGAGTTTGCCAATGTGCGCTTTGGGCCTGTTTGCGTGCCTCTTCTGTCAGCGTTGCTTTACCTGCTTTAAAATAATCGACCAGCGGTATTTTGCTCGGGCATACATAGGAGCAGGCACCACACTCGATGCAGTCATTCAGCTGATAGGCAACTAACTGCTCGGCGTTTTGACTGCGGGCAAAGCTGTATAGTTGCTGGGGCAGCAATTTTACAGGACAGGCATCGGCACAGTAACCACAGCGAATACAGGCTTGTTCCGGTTCTGTTGCAGGGAATGTGTCAACATCAGCGGCAATGATGCTATTAGTTGCGCGCGAGACCCCCTCGTTGTCGTTCTCTAACGGAACTCCCATCAACGGGCCACCAATTACAGTATGGCTATGGATTGACTTGTCGACGCCGCAGATTTCCAGCAAAAAGGATACCGGTGTCCCATATAAGACATCGAAGTTTTTAGGAGTGCGCAGCGGCTTGCCCGACACAGTTGTGATCCGGCTGATGTTTGGTCTGCCGCTAGTAATAGACTGTTGGGTGGAATAGGCAGTGCCAGCATTTTGCACCAGCACACCAATATCTGTCGGCTTCCCGCCCGCAGGAACTTGTTTGTTAGTCACAGCTTGAATTAATTGTTTCTCGCTACCTGCTGGGTATTTCGTGGCAACGATGGCGAGCTTAACATCGGTTTGCGCTAACGCTTTCCTAACCGCCGCTATTGCTTCGGTTTTGTGGCTTTGAATTGCGATAATGCAGTTTGCCGCCGCGCTTGCTTTTTGTAAAATAAGTGAGCCTGCTACTACTTCCACGGCATGTTCCCGAAGCAATGCTTCATCACAGCTTATAAATGGCTCACACTCGGCGGCATTGATGAGGAGTGTGTCGATGCCTACTTCAAAAGCAGCTTGTAGCTTAAGCGGCGCTGGAAAACCGCCACCACCGAGACCGCCAACAGAAAGTTTCTGCAAAGCCGCAATTAGCATCGGCGGGGTTGCTGTCAACAGATCAATCATAGGGCTAGCAACACACTCACTATCGAGGCCGTCGGTCTCAATAATAATACTCGTGACCAGCAGGGCTGTGTTGACAGTATCTTGGCTGCGTTTAAGCTCAGTGACAACGCCGGATGTTGGCGCATACATAGGCAAACCAAACTCTGAGCTAGGCTGGGCAATAAGCTGGTATTTTTTAACTTTGTCTCCGACTGCGATAGTGGGGGTCAGGTACAATCCATCGTGTTGAAGAAGAGCCAGCAGCAACTGTTTTGGTAGCGGCGAGGCCATGATTCGCGATCTTAAAGAGGATGACTTAAAGCGTCTGGGCTTGATGCCGCCAGGGGTGGATACGGTAAAGATGTCCGAGTTGGAGGTGAGGAGTCGTCCAAGCCAACTCATGGCGCTGCCTTAAGATTGGCCATTGGGTTGTTAACGCGAGACGGCAGCGGCCATGCTCGGCTCGAACCTGCGGCCACTTCAATCATGTCAATGCAGTCAACCGGGCACGGTTCGACACATAAATCGCAACCGGTGCATTGGTTGACGATAACTGTATGCATGAGTTTAGGCCCACCGACTATGGCATCAACTGGACAGGCTTTGATGCACTTGGTGCAGCCTATGCACTCATCTTCTCGAATAAAAGCTATGCTAAAAGGCACGCTACTCCCGTTGGCAGGGTTTAGCGGTAATGGTGGCTCGTTTAATAAATTAGCGAGTTTGATAATAGTCTCAGGCCCACCAGGCGGGCACCGATTAATGGCTTCTCCTTGAGTAATGGCTCGTGCATACGGGCGGCACCCTTCGTAACCACACTGCCCACACTGAGTTTGTGGAAGGGCACTGTTCATCAAGTCAATCAGCGAGCGTTGCGACCGGCGCTGTTTCTTCGCGTTCGTCACTAGCTTTAAAGCAAACAGTGAAAGACTAAAAAACACTAAGATTGAAAGCAGTATTAGGGCAGTGCCCGTGGACGCGAGTGCGGTATTCATCAGACTAAACCTGCAAAGCCTAGAAAACCCATTGCAGCGATACCGGCACTCAATAGCATAATAGGGGCTTGACGAAATGGAAATGGAACGTCTGCGCTGCTCAATCGCAAACTCATTGCCGAAAATCCAATGACTACCAGACCAAAGCCTATAGCTGCGCCAAGGCTGTAAGCCAGGGTTTGCAAAAACGATAAATCGTGCAGTGAATTGTTTAGCAACAAGCCCATAATGGCACTGTTGCCGCCAGCAAAGTGAAACAGTAAATGATTGCTTCGATACGTGAGGGGAAAATGCTCTTTTACTACAAGGGCCAGTATGGTGCTAGTTGTTCCACTTATGACGAGGAATAAGACTAATTTGAAAACCTCCAGCCCTAACGGTTGCAACACAAAGCGCAGCAGTGGCTGAGCAACTGCTGTTGTGATCAGAAACACCGCGCCAGTAAACAACGCCAATTCGATAGCAGTATTGAGGCGACCGCTACCGCCAAAAAAATACGAGACCCCCAATAACTGAACGAATACTAGATTGTTGACTAGCGCTGCCGCAATGATAAGGCTAATTAGTTCAGACATAGTGATACTTTAAATGGCCAGTGCTAAGGCGTTGTGTTGGTCGGATCTTAGCACGCCTGCAGAGGGACCAAAAAATTCCACGAAAGCAGCCGTGTCGAATGTTCATGATGAAGAATTTTATTCTGGAAACAAACCCATTGAGTAAGCAGAAGGGATTCGATACTGATCGAGAATGGCTTGCTCAGACGCTATCGCATCTGCCTGATTTATCACCATCTGATAGCCATTGGCGTTTTCGAGCACTAAATCTGGAGACGTGTTATTTTTTACAAGTTGGGCGAAGTGACGGAAATCGACGACCTGTTCGCCATTCACCGTATCCACGATCCAGTTCCTCCAGTCGTGATAACCCAAGTTAACGTCTGCAGCTAATACTTGAAGCGCAACGACCAATTCTCGCCGCTCCGGCGAGCTCCATTCATTGCGCGCCTGCAGCAAGCTCACTGGCGCTGTTCTTCCCCAATCACTACCCCAACGTTTAATGAGGTTCATGTTAAGCGGTGCAAACAGCACGCCACCATAAATATAGTACTCGGGCGTTTTATCAAACTCTTCTCCCGCAACCAAGCTATAACTCCTAAGACCCTTGCCAGCAATAACTTGTTCTGTTCTTACTTTGCCATTTCTAGAGTAGGTAATATTGATCAGCTCGTCGATGTGATGCAAGTCGATCGCGTGCTTGTAGTCTGTCAGTATGTCGTCTGAAAGTTTGATGCTGCCATCGTCAGCTATGTCATAGTCGTCAATTTTTAGAATGACATCGTTCTGTTTGAGAAGGCTGAACGCTGGGGAAGAGTCAAAAACTTTAATGACAAGCACACCGTTTTGATCTTCGCTCAGGCCATAGGCTTTTTTCGCAGCAGGACTATCGAGTGCCTGTGTGCGAAAGCCTAAGTCAGCAAAGCCATCATGGACCTGGTCTTCACTGTCGGTGAGGACGTGTTGAATAATGCTAGGAGGCACGAAGTAACCAAGGTTTTCAGCTCCACCGCCAGAGTTTGCTTGCATGACAACGCCAACTATCTCTTGGTTGACAATAACAGGCCCGCCACTGTTGCCCGGATTTATGGCTGCGTCAATTTGACCGGCGAGTAAATAGGCGCTCGAATGGGCATAGACCTGCTGCTCGACGCGGGACAAAATGCCTTTAGTAATGCTGAGCGACTTGCCGCCGATTGGATAGCCGTAAACGGATACCTCCTGCAGGGGCGCAGGAAGTTCACCAATGGGTAATGGTTTCAGGTCGACGAAAAAAGACGGATCGTCAACAGTTATAAGCGCTAGATCCGCATCATGAGAGACAAATGATACTCGTGCCTGATAGCGTTTTGGGTCATTGTGTTTTTGGGCTTGAACATAGCTTGCATCTGCGATCACGTGGGCGTTAGTTAATATTTGATTGCCCGCGATGACGGTGCCAGAGCCGCTGCTTTGTCTTGGGGTGAGTAATCGCCATGGGGTAAAGTAGTCTGGTGAAGCTTGGGTGGTATAAATCTTTATGACAGAGTCTTCGATGGCTTGAATTTCTGCTATTTGGGCTGAGGCGCTAAAGGGGGCGAGGAGAAACGCCAAGAAGTAAACGAACTTAACCAAGGTTAAGCGGTTGATGCTAGTTACGAAACCTTTAGACATAGAAATTCGCTCAGAAAGTGTAAGGTGATTAACTTAAGTGTCGTTGGACTACCAGCTTATTACGGATAACTGCCGGGGGCAAAGTACTTAGGCCATCAGGTGATACGCATACCCGGCTGTGCGCCGGAGTGAAGTTCGAGCAGCCATATCTCGCTGCCGCCAGGGCCGGCGGCTAACACCATGCCTTCAGACAAGCCAAATTTCATTTTTCTAGGCTTGAGATTGGCCACAACAACTGTCAGTAGTCCTACTAGTTTTTCAGGCTCGTAAGCAGATTTAATGCCCGAAAAAACCGTGCGCTGAATCGGTTTACCTGCGCTATCTAGGCCTAAATCTAAAGTCAACTTTAAGAGCTTGTCGGCACCTTCAACGTGCTCGGCGGCTGCAATTTTGGCTACTCTTAAGTCGACTTTTGCAAAGTCGGTGAATTCTATTTCAGCTTCGAATGGAGAGTCTGTAGTGTCTACGACCTGCTCGAGTGCTTTGGGCTGCTCCTGTTTGGCTTCATATTCAGCTTGAGTTTCTGTGATCATGGCTTGGATTTTGTCCGCCTCAACCCGGGTCATTAGGGGCTTGAATTTGTTGATTTGATGGTCTGCTAATAAGTGTTGTAGGTCGCTCCACTGCAGCGGCTCCACCGCCAAAAACTCTTCTGCTGCGGAGGCCATTACCGGCAGCACTGGTTTTAAGTAGATCATTAACAGTCGAAATGCATTTATCCCGGTGCTGCAAATTTGCTGCAGCTGCTCGGATTGTGGGTCGGTTTTAGCGATGACCCACGGCTGTTTGTCGTTGATGTATTGATTGGCTTTATCAGCCAAGGTCATGATTAGGCGAATCGCTTTGCCGTAGTCACGGCGCTCAAAATTGTTGAGTATCTCATCTGCGGCTTGTTGAATCGCGAGTAATAGCTCAGGGTTGTCGGGGGACTTGGCAAGATAACCGTCAAACCCCTTGCTAACAAAGCCTGCGCAGCGGCTTGCGATATTGACTACTTTGCCCACAACATCTGAATTCACTCTGAGTGCAAAGTCTTCCAAATTGAGGTCAAGATCATCAATGCCACTGGATAACTTTGCCGCTAAGTAATACCGCAGGTACTCGGGATTTAGGTGCTTTAAGTAGGTGCTGGCATTAACGAAGGTGCCTCGAGACTTAGACATTTTGGTGCCATCTACCGTTAAAAAGCCGTGGACAAACACCGCAGTAGGGGTCCGATACCCCGCACTCGTTAACATGGCGGGCCAAAATAGTGTATGGAAATTAATAATGTCTTTGCCAATAAAATGGTAAAGCTCAGCGGTACTGCCTTTGGCCCAGTAGTCATCGAAGTTGTATTGGGTGCGAGAACAAAGATCTTGGAAGCTCGCCATATAGCCTATGGGCGCGTCCAGCCAAACATAAAAATATTTGTCTGTAGTGCCAGGGATTTCAAAGCCAAAGTAGGGCGCGTCGCGACTAATATCCCATTCATGCAATTCTTCGTCTAACCACTCGCTCAGCTTGTTTGCCACTGAATCTTGTAGCGTGCCGCTTCGAGTCCAGCTGCGAAGCATGTCCTTAAACTGAGGCAGTTTGAAAAAGTAGTGTTCAGATTCTTTTTCAATAGGTGTGGCGCCAGAAATTGTCGAGCGCGGATTGATAAGCTCTGCAGGGCTGTAAGTAGAGCCACAGCTTTCGCAGTTATCACCATATTGATTGTCAGTTTTGCACTTTGGGCAGGTACCAACGATGTATCGGTCGGCTAAAAACAATTGTTTTTCAGGGTCAAAAAGCTGTTTGATGCTGCGTCGAGCAATGTGACCATTTGCATCTAGTGCGTTGTAAATAGACTCAGAAAGCAGTCGATTTTCGGTTGAGTGAGTCGTGTAAAAATTATCGAATTGAATATGAAAACCAGCAAAGTCTGCCTGATGGGAGGCATTGACCTCGTCTATGAGTTGGACCGGAGTAATACCCCGCGCCTGGGCGCTGAGCATGATCGCGGTGCCATGGGCGTCATCGGCACAGACATATACGCAGTCATTACCGAGCATTTTCTGCAGGCGCACCCAGATATCAGTCTGGATTACCTCCATCATATGGCCTAGGTGAATGCCGCCGTTAGCATAGGGCAGGGCACTGGTTACTAGTATTTTTCGATTGCTCACTTGGGTTTCCTTAGCGGTACTTGGGTGCGCTTGGGCTTCTGTCGAGCTTAACCAATAGCTAGAAACTGACAGAGCTGATATTCCGTGTAAAGCGCACAGCGATCCGCAGCTTTGCTAAATTTCTACCATTTCAAAGTCTTCTTTGCCTACACCGCAATCGGGGCACATCCAATCATCTGGAATATCTTCCCAGCGGGTGCCCGGCGCGATACCTTCCTCTGGTAAACCTAATTCTTCATCGTAAATGAAACTACAAACTAAACATTGCCACTTTTTCAAAAAGCTCTCCTATGCTTGGACTAATAATAACGGCATTAATCGGGCCAAATCGAACCGCTATGCGAAAGACCTGTTCGCGCAGGAAACGGCAGTGGCCATTAGGCTTGCGATTCGTTACTGGCGGTTTGACCTGCCGTTGCAGGGCCAGAATACTACTGCATTTAATTGGGTTTTTCAGCAGCTTTTTGAGCTCTTGCTAAAGTCATCTTGGGGAAATAAGAGATGAATCGGCTGCGATTAGGCTTTATCATTCGGCTTCTTCAGTCAGTCTCATTGCATTGCATGCCCTGGAAAACTAATTATGAGTATCAAGTCAGACCGTTGGATTCGTGAAATGGCAACTAAAGAAGGCATGATAGAGCCCTTCGAGCCGCAGCAAGTCAGGTATCTGAATGATGAGAAAGTAATATCCTATGGCACTTCAAGCTACGGTTATGATGTGCGCTGCGCAACTGAGTTTAAAATTTTTACCAACGTTCACACGACCTCCGTGGTAGACCCGAAAAACTTTGACGATTCGTGTTTTGTGGGTATTGACGAGCCCTTCTGCATCATCCCGCCCAACTCATTTGCCTTGGCCCGTACTATTGAATATTTCCGAATTCCCAAAGACGTGCTTACAATTTGCTTAGGCAAGTCCACCTATGCGCGCTGTGGCATCATTGTTAACGTGACTCCTCTAGAACCAGAGTGGGAAGGGCATGTGACGCTGGAATTTTCCAACACCACGCCTCTGCCCGCTAAAATTTACGCCAACGAGGGTGTTGCCCAGCTGCTGTTCTATCAATCAGATGAACAGTGTGAGACTACCTATAAGCAACGGGGTGGCAAGTACATGGGGCAAACCGGAGTTACCACCCCTAGAGCATAGAGCTATTTCATCTAAGCAGATCCCTGCTAATTTCGGCAGGGGTTTTTGCTGTCAACAAAGCGTTCGGTTTTGCCTAAGTTTCCAGTCAAATAATTGACCAGTGGTCTTCTGTTCGAGCTAACCACCTGAAAAATATAGACATAAATTATTGGCATAGACATTGCTATGACTAAATAGAGGCATTTCTTTGCCGGTCAGGAAGTTTACTGCCGCAAGAAGATGCCTGTTGAGGGTCTCAGGAAGAGACTTCATTGAATTTAGAAGCAGGAAGCTAAGCTAATGAGTATCGCAACTTCAGTGCGCGGTGTTACGCCGCGAGATAAAAAATCGTTTTATCATTTTCAAGAAGTCTCAGCACTTTGTACCTACCCAGTAGACTCCAAAGCGCCGTTTAAGAAGTCGGCGTTATTGCCAGGACTCGCCTTCAGCGGCGCTACAGATTTAGCAGATTTGCCTCGGCCGAATTCAGCGCTTGAGTCTCTAACCCACGGTTTAACTGTTGAAGGTCTCCTTCAAGCGCTGCCAACAGGCGTAGTTATTTTAGATAATCAAGGCAAGGTTAGGCAGTGTAACCCTGCCGCCGAAAAGCTATTGGGCTCCGGGCTTTTAGAGGCGTACTGGCGAGAAGTCATTGCTGCGAATTTTAACCCTCGAGACGATGATGGCCATGAGGTCTCGCTAATCAGCGGCCGACGGGTGAGTTTAATGACCCGTTCACTGCTTGAGGGCGAGGGCCAGCTAATCGTCATCAATGATCTAAGTGAAACCCGAGAGCTACAAAATCAGCTTAACCGGCATCAGCGTTTATCGGCAATGGGGCAGATGATGTCCTCTTTAGCCCACCAGATTAGAACCCCGCTTACCGCAGCACTTTTGCATGCCGATAACCTCACTGCATCTAATTCAGGCAATGAGAAAATTCAACACACTGGGCAGAAAATTATTTCTCGGCTCCACAATATAGAGCGGCAAATACGCGACATGTTGGTATTTGCCAAAGGGGGCACTACGGCAACAACCAAGTTACCCTTAAGTTTACTGACCCAGAAGCTAAAAGAAGCGGCCACTGACCTAGCTCGCAGCTATGGCGCGACTATTATATGGCAGTGCCCCGAACAGCCAGCAACATTGAATTGCAATCCAGATGCCTTGGTCGGCGCTTTTCTTAACCTTTTAGAGAATGCCATCCAGGCCTCGGATCGATCGAAACCAATCCACGCTGAAATTAAAATACAGCCTGCTGAGCCTAAATATCAAAACAGCCGTTTGCTAATTCGAGTGACCGATTCTGGGTCGGGGATTGACGCTGAGCTGCTGGAAAAACTCGAAGAACCCTTTAACTCGACCAAGCCAAATGGAACGGGGCTCGGCTTAGCTGTTGTCAAACTCGTGTGCAAGTCTCATGGCGGCGAGTTTAGGTTTACTCCCAGAGAAATTGGCGCACGCGCAGAAATGGCCCTGCCGTTTTTCAATACTGGAGCCGACTTATGAGCAATTCAATAGTGCTGTTGGTCGAAGATGACGGTGATTTACGTGAGGCGTTAGTGGAGACCTTAGAAGCAGCAGCTTTTATTGTTGTTGACGTAGAAAATGGTGATGCCGCATTGGAAGTTTTGGCGACACAACATGTGGATGTGGTCTGTTCGGATGTAAACATGCCTGGGATGAACGGCATCCAATTGCTGCAGGAGATTCATAAGGCCCACCCCGCATTGCCGGTGATTTTGATGACGGCTTTTGGATCAATTGAGCATTCAGTCAGCGCCATGCATAAGGGGGCGTCGGACTATTTGGTTAAGCCATTTGGAGCTGATATTTTTATTTCAGTGATTAAAAAGTACATCGCGACTGAATGTGCTACAGCCAGCGAGCTGCCCGTGGCAGAAGAATCTAGCAGTCGAACGTTGCTACAGCTAG
>JBLGBD010000107.1:0-11258 GCA_047617585.1 Pseudohongiellaceae bacterium
GTATGGTCAAATTTCCCTGTTATTGACTCTTTAGTTAAATTGAATCCCGTAACCAGCTAGTTACGGGAGCAGTAGCCCGATGATTTGAAGGCCCGCAAAGACCATTAACAAGCGTGGGCACTGCTCGGGCCCGATTTATTAACTCGAACGGTCGAATGAGCTTCAAGCTCGCATTTAGCAAGGAAGAGTCCCTATGACAAACCTTAAGAAGAGTAAAGCCAATGTAAATGTAGGCATTGATGTCGGAAAGTGGTTTTTAGATGTCTGCTTTTATGAGAAAGACCTTCACTGGCAAGTGGAGAATAACCCAGAGGGTGTGCGCAAACTGTTAGGGCGGTTAGGTCGTTATCAAGTTGAACGACTAGTGATGGAGGCCACTGGGCGCTATCAATTGCTGTTGGCTGAGCAGGCTTTCAAAAAAGCTTGCCTGTTTGCATTGTGAAACCGTTGGCAGCAATGGGTCGTCTTCGGTAGCTCTTGGGCCCACATAGATAATACCAATTGTGCCAGCAGCGGCCGGCTTTAGCTGCCTAATGGTGTCTGTAAGTTGCTCTGTTTGACTGTAGAGTTAAGTCTTACTTGGCTTGGGAAACCAACAAAAGACTAGGCTCCACAGGGGGCCAAATACGAACCACAGGCTTGCAGTGACTAGCATTAACGATAACTTGATTTAACGATTTTTGCGAGTGGCTGTTCTGTGCTGTGAGTTCAACTGATCAGAGCTACGCACGAGCAAAAGTGCAGGCCTGTCTGAGCATTGCAAAAAGGAGGAACCTGCTATTGCTAAGCTATCGTTAAAAGCGGCAGAAGAGTAACGCGCTAACTGTGTGTGGGCCACTAAGCGTGAGGTCAATCGACTCGCGGCTAAAGTATCAGACTTACCACGCAGCCGGTCATCAGCGTTGCTACATTGCCTAATAGCAAAGCTTTGAATGTCACCTCTACAACTTCCCTGCGACGTTCCGGCAGAATGGCTACCAGCCCCGCAATTATAATTCCGCAGCTGGCGATGTTAGCAAAGCCACATAAGCTGTAAGCGATCATGATGGTTTCTTTTTCGTTGAAGGCCGTGACATCGGCCAGCGCCAGGTAGCTCACAAACTCGTTCAGAACTATTTTTGTCCCCATGAGTTCGCCGGCAATTGCTGCCTTGTCCCAGTCGAAGCCTACTAGCCACATGACCGGTCTTAACACTTGGCTAAAGATAGCGCCGAGGGTCAGATCTCGGTGCAGCAATTGAAGCAGGTCGTCGAGCAAATAGATAAAGGCAAACAACACAATGATGACGGCGACAATGGAGACAATCATTTTGACCGCATCGTCGATAGCATCAAGCAGCACTTCAATCCAGGTCTTGTCACTCTTTGTAATGTTGCCAACGTCGAGATCGCTGGCCACTGTGGGGGCGGCGATATGGGCAAGGGTCAAGGCGGCAGGCACACTGATAAGTGATGCGGTGAGCAAATGTTGCAGGGAGCCAGGTAATGTCTGCTCTAAAACACTGGCGTAGAGAATGATTACGCTGCCGGCAATGGTCGACATCGAGCAAACAACTAAGGCTAATAGCTCGCCTTTCGAAAGGCGGCTTAGGTAGGGCTTGATAACTAGGGGGGCTTCAATGGTGCCGAAGAATACCGTTGCCGCTGCGCCGAGGCCTAACGCGCCAGATAGGCCAAAGGTTTTCCGAATGGCTTTGCCCATCAGTTCTACCAAAAAACTCAAAATACCAAAATGGAAAAGCATTGCAGAGAGTACTGTTACCACAAGGATTAAGGGTAAAACCTGAAAGGCAATAATGAATGAGTTATCAGGGTTGGTGATGTCGAAAGGCGCCGGGCCGCCGGCAACATAGCCGAACATGTACTGGGCGGCTCGATCGGTGGCGCTTTGGAGCATGCTGACGACCGAGTTTAAGCCCATCAGACCATCGGAGATAAAACTCACTTGCAGCAATAAAAAAGCGATGACAAATTGGGCGGCTAAGCCAATGCCAACGCGCTGAAGTGAAATGTTAGATCGGTTGTTTGAAAAAGCAGCAGTGACCCCTAAAAAAACTATTAGGCCAAGCAGCGGCTGCAAAATATTCATGAATAGCCCTTTAGTTCAGTGCGCGCAAGTAGAAGTCTCGCGAGTATGGTGATAATAAGTACTGCAATCCAAATCCAGGTTGATAGGGCAAGAAAATTTGGAAAGAGAAGAAAAACTGTATAGGCCAAACCGGTCTCTCCGCCTTCAGCCAGTCCCACCGCAAGACGCAACCCCCGCCCACCGCTGTCTCGTAGACCTTGTTTGTTCTCGAAACTGCCTAGTCCCAAGGCGCCGCTGATACACAGCACGTAAGCTAACATGATCAGCAGCCACTGCCAGGCGAATTGGGGGAATTGCCAGTAGAGAGCGGCAATCATGGCGCAGTAGGCCAGCATGTCGAACTGGATGTCGAGGAAGGCGCCGAAATCGGAGGTTTGATTGCTGGCTCTGGCGTAAATGCCATCCAAGCCGTCCAGTAATCGTGAAATCCACCACACGATTATTGCCGCAATAAAATAGCCCGAGGCGACTAAAAGCGCTGCCGCTAAGCCAATAGCCAAGCCCATGCACGAGACTTGATTAGGGGTTAGCCCAAGTGCGTCGAACAATTTTACAAAGGGCGCTGCGCGCTTTGCCAGGCGCTCTCTAAATGGGTTGTCAATCATAGTGATGATTCTATCTCACAAACCCTGCTTGGGGGTTGTTTTACGGTTTTTGTTTGGGCTATGAACCTATGTCTGTTGGTAGTGACCGGCTCGGCCAGTAAATTAGTGTAACTTCTGGCTGTGGGCGCTATTATCAGAACTGAATAAGGCCTAGGAGAGTTCCGCCAGCATGTTTGAAAAATACTCTATGATCGTGATCTATTTTGGAATACTTATGGTTCTAGGCTTCATAGCATCCAAACGCGTTCACAGCATGAGTGATTTTGTTATTGGAGGAAAGACGCTAAGTTTTTGGGTTGCCGCTTTTTCGGCTCAGGCCACCGGTGAATCTGCTTGGTTGCTATTGGGGCTGACGGGGATGGGAGCCATGGTTGGTTTCAGTGCTTACTGGGTAGTGGTGGGCGAGTTGCTTGGGGTCTGGTTCGCGTGGTTTCTAATGGCCACACGGTTTAAACGTTTAACCGACAAATACGATTCAATAACTGTTATCGATTATTTGGTCAATCGCTTCAAATCTAAAACAAATTTTCTGCGGGTGCTTTCCGCTGTTTCTCTGACTATATTCGTCCTCATTTATATTTCCGCCCAAATTGACGCCACCGGCTCTGCTTTTGAGCGGTTTCTGGATTGGAATTATCAAACCGGTGCAATTGTTGGTTTCGCTATTGTTGTGGTCTACTGCGTCGCCGGCGGGTTCTTGGCCGCTGCTTGGACGGATATGTTTCAAGGCGCAATGATGTTGCTGTGTTTAGTCACATTGCCCACGGTTGCTTACTTGTCGCTGACTAATGCAGATGCCATCTATTCCGGCTTAGTTGATATTGAACCTGGCTTGGTCAATATGTGGGGGGCAGGTGGCTTTACCCTGCTCAACCTCTCCGTGGTCATTGGCATGGGCCTGATAGGGCTTGGTTTTCTAGGCTCGCCCCAGGTTTTCGCCAGGCTAATCGCTGTGCGAGATGTGCAGCAAATAAAACGAGGGCGATGGGTGGCTATGTTATTTACCTTGCTGGTTGATTTCTCTGCTGTCTCAATTGGGGTGCTAGGCCGGTTTATTTTTACCTCACAGGGCATGGAGGCTGATGCGGTATTGGGCAATGGCGCCCAAAATGTCTTGCCAGAGCTGGTGGAATACACGTTCCCACCTTGGATAGTGGGTTTGTATGTGGCTGCCGTATTGTCAGCCATTATGTCTACGGTGTCTTCGCTGTTGGTCATGTCCGCCGGTTCAATAACCCACGATTACTACGCAAAAATGATTAACCCCAATTTGACCAACCAGCGGGCTGCCTCTTTATGCCGCATGGTGACAATCTCCATGGCGATACTGGCGCTGGCATTGGCTATTACTATTTCAATCCTGTCACCGGATCGCACTATCTTCTGGTTCGCTATCTTTGGTTGGTCGGGGATTGCAGCAACCTTCTGCCCCATGATGGTGTTGTCTTTATTTTGGCCGGGTTTTACCGAAAAAGCCGCCATAGCCTCTATGATTACTGGGTTTTCCATGACTATGATTAGCAAATTTGTGCTCCAAGAAATGGACGGCATCGGCGTGTATTTTGTTGCGTTGGAGACGATGCCGCCGTCATTTTTCTCAGCCTTGATTGTAGGTTATGTAGTTGCTCTAATCTGGCCCGATAAAGAACTAGCGCGACTCTATGTTGCGGAGCTTGCGGCTTTACCGACGGCCAAGGAAAGCAGCTCGAACGGCGCTGATGGGTTTGTATCAAAACCCCAATAAAGATTTTGTCATTAATCCAAGACTGAAATAGCAGGGTGGTTATAGCTGTGAATTATTCTGAAGAATACTTAGCTGCACATTGGATGCCATTCACTGGCAACCGTCAGTTTAAAAAACATCCCCGTATGATGGCGTCGGCTCAAGGCCGCTACTACACAGATGCCAACGGCAAGCAAATCTATGATGGCTTGTCCGGCCTGTGGACCTGCGGCGCTGGTCATGGCCGCGAAGAAATTGCGGCCGCTGTCAGCAAGCAGCTGATGACGCTGGACTACTCCCCAGGGTTTCAGTATGGCCATCCCTTGTCTTTTGAGCTGGCCAATAAACTGGTTGAACTAACCCCCGCTGGACTCGACCATGTGTTCTTCACTGATTCCGGCTCTGAATCCATTGACACCGCATTAAAAATGGCAAGAGGCTACTGGCGCACCTTGGGCATGCCAGGTAAAACCAAATTTATTGGCCGCATGAAAGGTTATCACGGCGTTAATTACGGCGGTGTTGGGATTGGTGGTATTGGCTTTAATCGAAAATTGTTTGGCCAGTCTGTCGATGCCGACCATATTCCTCATACATTGCTCAATGAGAATAAATTCAGTAAAGGCATGCCAGATGCCGGCGAGCATTTGGCCAATGAGCTAGAAGAATTGGTGCTGCTGCACGATGCGTCAAATATCGCGGCGGTGATTGTCGAACCTATGTCGGGCACGGCGGGAGTGCTGCCGCCACCGAAAGGCTACCTCAATAAGCTTAGAGAAATTTGTACCAAGCATGACCTGCTGCTTATTTTTGACGAGGTGATCACTGGGCTAGGCCGAGTTGGGTCTTTAACAGGGGCCGAAGAGTTCGGGGTGACCCCAGACATCATGACATTGGCAAAACAGATTACCAACGGCACCATACCTATGGGTGCGGTTATGACGGCCTCCAAGATTTACGATGCCTACATGGAAAAAGGCGGGCCGGAATACATGGTGGAGTTCCCCCATGGTTATACCTATTCAGCCCACCCGGTGGCCTGTGCGGCTGGGCTTGCTGCACTGGATATTTTGGAGCGTGAAAACTTGGTTCAGCAGGTGAAAGAAAAATCTCCTTACTTTGAAAGCAAAGTGCATGAGCTAAAGGGCAGCCCGTTTGTAAGCGATATTCGTAACTACGGTTTTGCCGCGGGCCTGAGTCTTGAACCCTATCCCGGTGAGCCCCTGCGAAGGCCATTTGAGGTGGGGCTTAAGTGTTTGGAGAAGGGCTTTTACGTGCGTTGGGGCGGGGACACGATCCAGATAGCGCCTCAGTTTGCGGCAACAACAGATGAAATTGATAGTTTGATAAACGCATTAGGTGACACTTTACATGAGCTCAGATAAGTCAGATCTTCCAGTAATTGGCCACTATATAGCGGGGCAGGCTGTAGCCGGCATTGAACCTTTCCAAGCCGTGTTTAATCCAGCCTTGGGCTTAGTTGCCGCGCAGGTAAGCCTTGCCCAGCCGGCGCTGGTTGAGCTCGCCATAGAGAGTGCGCACAAAGCATTTCCAAGCTGGAGCGTTACACCGCCACAGAAACGTGCCCAAATTTTGTTTCGATATAAGCAGCTGTTAGAGGCTAATGCAGATGCGCTTTGTGCCTTGATTACCGCAGAGCACGGCAAGGTGCTGGACGACGCGCGTGGTGAGTTGGGCCGGGGAATCGAAGTGGTCGAATATGCCTGTGGCATCTCTGAGCTATTGAAGGGTGAACACTCAAAAAATGCAGGGCCTAGTATCGATAGCTGGTCAGAGTTTCAAGCTCTAGGAGTGGTGGCAGGTATCACACCTTTTAATTTCCCCGCGATGGTGCCAATGTGGATGTTTCCCATGGCCATCGCTTGTGGCAATACTTTTGTATTGAAGCCTTCGGAGAGAGATCCAAGCGTTGGCTTGAAGCTGGCTCAGCTGTTTTCTCAAGCAGGGTTGCCCGATGGCGTGTTTAACGTTGTTAATGGCGACAAGTCTGCGGTTGATGTTTTGTTAAGCGATGCCAGGGTTCAGGCCATTAGCTTCGTTGGATCGACGCCTATTGCGCAATCAATCTATCAGCGAGGCTGCAGTAACGGTAAGCGGGTGCAGGCGCTGGGCGGTGCTAAAAATCATGCCGTGGTGATGGCAGATGCTGATTTAGACGGCGCCGTCGAGGCTCTGATGGGCGCGGCTTATGGCTCTTGCGGCGAGCGCTGTATGGCTATTTCGGTAGCAGTGTGTGTCGGAGATGCGGTGGCTGATAGTTTGGTGGCCAAATTGAAACCTAAAGTTGAGGGGCTAAGAATTGGCCCCGGAACTGACACAACTAATGATATGGGGCCAGTGATAACCCAAGCAGCGCGCGCACGCATTCTAGACTATATCGATCAAGGCTTAGATCAAGGCGCAGAACTGGCTGTGGATGGCAGAGGTTATGTGGTTGAAGGCTACGAGCAGGGTTTTTTCTTGGGCGGTTGCCTGTTCGATAAAGTCACTGATGCCATGAGTATTCACAGCGACGAAATTTTTGGCCCGGTGCTTTGTGTTATGCGGGTAGAAACCCTTGAGCAGGCCATGCATCTTATTAACCGCCATGAGTTCGGTAACGGCACCTGTATTTTCACCCGCGATGGCGAAACCGCGCGCTATTTCAGCGACAATATTCATGTGGGCATGGTGGGTATTAATGTGGCGTTGCCGGTTCCTGTTTCGAGCCAGAGTTTCGGCGGCTGGAAGCGCTCTCTTTTCGGAGATCTTTGCGTCTATGGGCCGGACGCGATCCGTTTTTACACTAGGCGCAAAACCATTACCCAGCGCTGGCCAAGCAGTGGCGCCCTGCAGGAGGCTAAATACTCGTTTCCCAGCAGCTAGGCGCAGTGATGGGAGATGAATAGTGTCTGCCCAAGCAGGATTTGGGAATGGCCCAGTTTGTAGGTACAATTCAAGTTATTGGCTAACCCTCAGATATCAAACACAGCGGTTGAGCGCATATCAAGGCCTCATAAGTATTTGGGCAAAGCGCTGTGGGCTAGCTACAATTAGATAAGTAAGTTTTCACAAGAAAGGTTTAATCTAGACACCGAGTATGAAATTTTCGATTTTAACTAAAATATTTCCCTCTCTTGCAATCGCTTTAGTTCTCGGTGCCTGCCAGTATTCCGTGGAGGGCCGCGGTCTCACCAATAATTTGTACTGTGACAATTTCTTGCTGTACAAAATGTGTGCATCAGACCCCAATCGCGATGGGGTGGTAGATTATGTCTATTTTGAGAGTTCTGAAGCTGTGTTCATGTACACAGACAATGGCCTTTCTCAAAAGCCTGATGAGCAGCCTATGCACCGCTGCGCTGAGGTAATGGAAGATGACCTGGTAGAGGTTACCAGTCGTCTATTCTATGTCGATGATGATACGCCGACCCTAGAGAAAACAGATATCCGCGGTGCTATGACCATTCGCTATCTTGCAAAACTGCCAGAGATTGCCGCCTGCAATATGCGTGCGGAACAGGCAGAAGAACTGCAAAAGAAACAGCAGGCTGACAATTCTGTCACCCAGTCCTAGTTAGTTTTTAGTAATCCACTTTTTCCCATCACAGGTTTTGCTGCAGCGGCAATTCAGTGGTTTGCTTCATAGTTTCCATCACGAAACTCGAGCTTACATCCGATAAATTGGCTTTAATAAGCTGCCGGTAAAGGTTGTCGTAACCTTTCATATCTTCCACCACGGCTTTGACTAAATAATCCAGATCGCCGCTCATTCGATAAACCTCTAAGACACCTGGCAGGCTGTGAGTCACCTTATGAAATTGGTTGGCCCACTTATCATTGTGCTCGTTGGTTCGAATAGAGATATAAACCGTCAGCGGCAGGTTAAGCTTTTCTTGGTTGAGAATGGCTACCTGTTTTTGAATGACTCCGTCTTGAGTTAGTTTTTGCAGCCGTCTCCAGCAGGCAGACTTAGACATGCCAACGCGCTCTGCTAATTCGCCGGTTGAAAGAGACGAGTCTTTTTGTATCAACTCAAGCAGCGCCAAATCGAGTTTGTTCATTTCATGCCTGTATAAGAGTTAATGTCGAGTCATTGTGCCATTAAATTAAATAATATGAACCATAAATTCGTATTTATACCTATAAGTAGCACAATAAGAGACAATGTTTCTGCGTTGATGGGATAAACTTGTCCATCGTTTTAGGAGAAGCTGGATGACTGACGCGCTAATAGAGAAGATTCGAGAATCTGTGATTGGAGACAAGCAGGGGATTGAGACATGCTTTGGTCTCAAGCCGTTAGTTTATGCTGATTACACGGCGTCCGGCCGCGCCCTCACTTTTATCGAAAACTTCATCTCAACCAAGGTGCTGCCATTTTATGCCAACACCCACACTGAGACTTCGTTTTCGGGCGCCCAGACTACAAAATTCCGAGAGGAGGCCAGAAACTCCATTCGCAGGGCGGTGAATGCAAATAGCGACGATCAGGTGATCTTTACCGGCTCCGGTGCGACTGCCGCCATCAATAAGTTAATCGATATTCTCAATCTGCGGCTGCCAGCGGATTTGTGCGCTCGCCATAAATTGCTAGAGCATCTACCCCTTGAAAGCCGCCCGGTAGTCTTTATCGGACCCTATGAGCACCACAGCAATGAGATCCCTTGGCGAGAATCTATTGCCGATGTAGTTGTGATTCCACTGTGTGAAAGCGGTCAGCTGGATATTACGATACTTGAAAAAAAGCTGGCACAGTATGCGCAGCGCGAGCTAAAAATTGGCAGTTTTTCTGCCGCTTCTAACGTGACCGGCATTAAAACCGATATTGATAGGGTGGCTGCACTGCTGCATCGGCACAATGCTATCTCGTTTTGGGATTACGCGGCAGCAGCGCCCTACGTGGCCATAGATATGAACCCGGCAAACAGTGAATGCGTCAAGGATGCGGTATTTATCAGTCCCCATAAATTTGTTGGTGGTCCGGGTACGCCTGGAATTCTAGTGGTAAAAAAACAGCTGCTAACCAACTCGGTGCCGGCAATGCCCGGCGGCGGAACAGTGGTGTATGTGACTCCGCAAGACCATCAATTTATTGCAGACCACCAGCGCAGAGAAGAAGGCGGTACGCCGGCTATAGTGGAGTCTATCCGCGCGGGCTTGGTGTTTGAACTGCAGCAAGCAGTGGGTACCCAGCGCATCGAAGAGCTAGAAGCGCAGTATAAAACTCGTGCTTTGCAGTGTTGGCTGGCCAACCCAAACATCGAAATTCTGGGCAATACCGATGAAGACAGTCTGTCGATTTTCTCACTACGCTTTAAACACGGAGATAAAGACTTGCACTATGGTTTTATCGTCGCAGTGCTAAATGATTTGTTTGGCATTCAAGCCCGTGGCGGCTGCTCCTGTGCGGGACCATACGGGCATGAGCTACTGGGTATGGACATGACCTATAGCCGCGCATTAGAGGCGCAAATACTGCAAGGACATATGGTGCTGCGGCCCGGCTGGGTTCGGCTTAATTTCAATTATTTTATTGGCGACGAAACGTTTGAGTATTTGCTCGCAGGGATTGACCTAGTTGCAACTCATGGCTGGAAGCTGTTGCCCTACTATGAGTTTGACAAGTCCAGTGGCACCTGGCGCTATCAGGCGAAGAAGATGCAGTTGGAGTCTTTGTCGGTGGACGCAATGCTACAGGCGACCTCAGCAGTGGCGGCTGTTAAGCCGCTAAAGTTGGCTGCGGTGCTCGAACAGGCGAAGCGAGAGCTGGAACAATCCACTAGAAGCGGCAGGCGTTATAGTTTAATTCTGCCCCAAGCGGTAGAAGCGCTGCGTTGGTTCGTATTGCCTCAAGATATACAAAGCCAGCAAAGCTTTGGCATGGCTGGGTAGGAGTTGAAAAAATGCTAATTCGACAGTTGTTCGACAAGGAAAGTTCTACCTACACTTAGTTGTTCGCCGACCCCAAAAGCGGTGAGGCGATACTTATTGATCCGGTCCTTGAGTATGCCCAGACCTGGCTACAGCTGCGGAAGGAATTGGGGCTTAGTCTTAAGTACGCAGCTGATACCCATTGTCATGCGGATCACATTACTGGCTTGGGGCGGCGGAGAGAGCTGACGGGCAGCATAACCCTCGCTGGGGAACACTCCGAGATGGCCTGTGTCAGTCAGTTTGTTAAACATAATGAAATAATTGCTGTGGGTGATTTGGCCCTCAAAGCGATAGTCACACCCGGCCATAACGATGATTCTTACTGTTTTTACCTCGGGGCGCAGCAGCCAACTTTGTTCTCTGGGGACACCCTGCTGATTCGGGGTACAGGGCGGCCTGATTTTCAAAACGGTTCGTCACAAGATCTGTTCAACAGTATCCACAACAGACTTTTAGTGCTCGATGAAGCGACAGTGCTGCTGCCGGAGCATGACTATAAAGGCTGGACTGCGTCGACGCTTAAAGAGGAAAAGCAGTGGAACCCGCGGCTGCAGGTGTCCTCATGGCAAGAGCTAGATCAACTATTGCAAGAACTAAAGCTGTTAAGCCCCAAACTAATGGACACGGCCATACCGGCAAATAGGCAGTGTGGTCGCGTCAATCAGGTTGCCCCCGCGCTAGATTTTTTATCCTCTAAGTGCGCTAGCAGCGCGGGTTTCCTAGTTTAGCTGCAGCGCTGCAGATGCCTCGACATAGTCATAGCCCAAGACTTGAGCAACCGCTTCAACTGTCACCATGGAATTATGGACATTCAGGCCATTGCGTAGATGGGCATTGTCCATTAGAGCCTGAACATAGCCTTTGTTGGCAATCGCCAGCACGAATGGCATGGTTGCATTGTTCAG
>JBLGBD010000108.1:0-11144 GCA_047617585.1 Pseudohongiellaceae bacterium
GAGAAAGAAGCGCGCTACAGCAAAGGCCAAACCTTGAGTTTTTTCGCGGACCAAGCCTTTGCCGACAATGATTTCGGTATTGATGTGTTGCTGCCAATAGCGACTGAAGGCCAAAATATTGTAGGGGATTACAGTGCTTCGGGTTTTACCTTGCGCCGTCACCCTGTGGCACTGTTTCGTCAACACTTACAAACATTCAATGTGGTTTCAGCGACGGATCTTAATCATGCGGCAGACGAGTCGGATGTAAAAATCACGGGGATTGTGACCTGTAGGCAACGCCCGATGACAGCAGCAGGAGTCACTTTTTTAACACTAGAAGATGAAAGTGGTTTTGTGAATGTAGTTGTATGGCCGAGCTTGGGCGAAAAACTTCGGCCCATAGTGCGGCAAGCGATGCTGCTAGGGGTAGTTGGTCATGTGCAAAAAAGTGACGGCGTCATTCACCTAATCGCACGTGACCTAGTAGACCTTAGCCATTGGCTAGGTTCGATGGAGCTGTCCTCGAGAAGCTTTACCTGAATGGTGTCATACTCTACATCTATAAAAATCAAGTTTGGTGTTGTATGCAAAGCGCGTTATTAGTTGTGTTATTTAGTTTTTCAATGTTTCTGGGCACGATAGTCGAATTTCCAATCCCTGGCACCACAATCATGCAAACAGGTCAGACCATTGCCGTCCTGTGTGCGGGGGCACTTGTCGGGGTGAAGTTAGGTGCCGCTAGTGTAATGCTCTACTTGCTATTCGGTTTTTTGGGGTTGCCGGTGTTTAGTGAGGGGGCTTCGGGACTACAAGTTCTCGCCGGTCCCAGTGGCGGTTATCTAGTAGGTTTTGTTGCTGCGGCCGCGGCAATGGGTGGCTGGCGCAGAGCAGGTTTGATGAGGTCTCCCATCATGGCAATGCTAGGAATGCTGCTCGGACATGCCATTATATTAGTCTGTGGCTGGCTGTGGATGACCATGCTTATAGGGGCTCTTGCCGCCTATACAAACGGCATTGCGCCGTTTTACCTGGGAGCCCTAGTGAAATCTGCCTTGGCGGCCTTGCTGGTATTGTTGATCCGGCGCGCGGCCCAGAGCAGGCGGAAAAAGGTATCCGCCCCGTAAGCTTTAAAACGGGACCAGACTATTTTTTTACTTTCACTGCGCCAAGCAATAAATCTGTCCCATTATTATTCATTCACTGCGCCAAACAATAAATCTACCCCATTTTATTCAGTAACATAAATCTCGTTATCTTTAATTCTGTTCTCTAATTCCCTGGTTCGGCGTAGGCTGCTTCCAGCGTGGCAATGTCAAACTTAATCATGGTATTCATCGCCTTAAGCACTCTCGCAGTTCTTGCTGCATCCTGTGTGTTTATCATGTCGAAAAATTTAAGTGGCACTATCTACCAAGCTAGGCCGTATTTGTCTTTTAACCAGCCGCAGGCCATCGGCGCGCCGCTTTCAGTGAGCGCTTCCCAATAGCGGTCGATCTCGTCTTGCGTGTCGCAGGTAAGCATAAAAGACACAGCTTCATTGAACGCAAAAGCAGGGCCGCCATTTAGCGCTGTAAATTCTTGATCAGCGAGCTTAAACCCTATGGTTAATACTGAACCCTCTGGTTGCGGGATGTCGCCGCTGCTGTAAGTTACTTGAGTGATTTGAGAGTTGGGGAAAATGCTCAGGTAGAAATTGATCGCTTCTTCTGCGTTATTATCAAACCAAAGGAAGGGCGTAATTTTATTTATATTTTATCGCTCTACTTTATTATTGTTATTGCAAGTTGGATCGTTATTCTTAGTTATGTGGCAATCGGGATTATCTAGAGGCAATGGCTCAAGGTTACTTTATGAAAAGTAACCATGGAGAAACCAGCGTTTCTCTCCACTGCATTCATGATAGATCCAGAGCCTGCTGCCGCCTAGCTCTTTTGCGACATAATAGTCCCGCCGAACATCTTGGCCAGACCACCAATAAGTTTCGATTCGCTCCGGGCCATTAACTATAACAATTGGTTTGCGATGATAAAGTCGATTATTTTTTAATGTGAGCAGCTTAGGTGGTTCGAGCAGCCAAATAGGGCGTGGTGCATAGGTTAGGTCATTGGCTTTTAGCAATGAATGAGGATAGTTTTTTTTAAACTCCACGACATCGAATTGCTTGCTTGCATACTCAGGGCAATGCTCGGCAATGTGCTTAATATTTTTTACATAGTTATTACCAAGCCGCGCCCGTAATTGCTCCATAAATTGGCTAAGGTCAGTGTCAGAAGTTTGCCTATCTACTTTACTTTCTAGTGCGAGAGATCCGCTGCGGGCAGCGAAGGCATCAAATTGCTTAACCTCGAGTTTCACGCTGATCACCGGCGCCGGTAGGCTAAGATTGTTAAAATGGGTGTCTATCAACAGCAGGAAATGGGCAGCTGCGCGGTTAGGTTTTCGCAGTGAGATATTAATAGCTGTGGCTGACCTTTTTTCATGCAGCAGAGAAATAGCTAGGTGGCTGGTGGACAAGTCGCGCCGTGTCAAAAAATCAGTAAGCTGTGCTAGCATTTCGTCAATTATCGGCAGCAGTCTTTCTAAATTTTCCAATTCATAAGGTAAGTCATAAGCGGCGCTAAACGTCGGCGGCGGTAAATAATTTGCCGTGGGCTCGGGAGCCTTGCCGAGGGCTTTATTTAATGTGGTGACAAACTCGCTGCCAAAACGTTTGCGAATACCATCTATGGGTAATCGCCAGATGTCACGTAGCTGACGAATACCCATATTGTAGAGGCGTCGATACTGTTCGTCGCTTAACTGCATTACATGTATCGAGAGCTCTCCTAAGGCTGAGCGTAAGTTTTCTCTTCGATAAACCAGCGCGTTATTTCCTGACCTAGCCAGAAATAGGCTGCCGGTCACTGTCGGGCTTGCCCCATAGAGAAAATCATTAGATAGATTCATGTCAGCTAAAGCCTCCTCTACTGGCTGTTTAAGCGTTTCATGAATCGAGTTGATGCCACCGAAATATTTCAGGCTGCTGCGAATCTCACAAACTAAAGCCTGACAGTGAAAAGAGACGGTAGAGCTTACGCTTTCTGCCACTCCAGCTAATGTGTTCAGACAGCGCTGCTGCTGATCATGGCTAAGCGCTTCCAGCTGAGGAAAGTACAGAGCGTACCAAAGACTGGCTTTGTGTTTAGGGGTGGAGTTTGCTGAGCGGTTGGTTGCTGCAGAGTTTTGCAGCCGATTAACATCAGCCGCAATCGACGCGACTGCGGCAAGCGATGGTTTAGTAATCGTCGTGTTAGCACTTTTTAACGCAGCTAAGCGGTTGGCTAAGGTTTGGCCGATTGGATTGATTGGATCTGTGTGGCTCGCATTAACAGCAACAGCAGCCTCTGCCGCCGTATGAGGGCGCAGAGGCAACTTAGGGTTGGTATCTGACTCATCATGCCCCTTCTCCACTAGCTAGACAGCAGCCATGGCACTGGGCTGGTAGGCATCAAACCCATAAAGATCTAATTCGGCAGTGCGAGGGCGAAAATTGCCTCGGGCTTTTACAACCGTAACTTCAGCTGCTGAAAACAGGTCGCGTCTATTAGAAGACTCGTTTATTTTTAAACGTGTAGGTGAAGGTGAATGTTCACTATCATTTTTCTTAAATACCACGCCCAGCGTGTTGCCGGTGTCGGCAGCAAGCTGCAAACGGCGCAAGACCGGGCTAGGTAGCCAGTTTTGCCAGGCCAATACCAAGCCGCAATTTTCTGTTTGTAACGCCTTTTCCATGCTCCATAGAGCATCTTTACAGGTGGTCTCAAGGTCTACGATCAGGATGTGCTGGGTATCGATACCTGCCTGGGCCAAGGCCGGTGCGTAAACACAATGGGGCGGTGCAATCCAAAGAATCCATTTACCTTGTTTGATCACCGAGCGCATAAGAGGCAGCAGCAGCTGTAATTCGCCCATGCCCCACTGTGGGCTCACCACTTCCATGAGGCCTTTTTCCGGCCAGCCCCGGCCCGGAAGAATGTCGTCCAAACTAGCAAATCCGGTGCTGCGGCCATGAAAACCCTGGCCTGCCATATCGCAGCCGCGCCATAAATGGGGGTTACCATGAAGAAGTTGGTCAATATGCCCCAAAGCCTTGCCAGCCGTGGCCTGTGTTGATTCTGTAGGGTTTAAAACGATAGCCATCTCTGCCACCTCTCGGTCATTTACTGTATGTATGTACAGTATTATAGGCAGCGTTTTAAAGAAAGCAAGCTTAAATAACATTCATCAAGTAGAGCTGTATGTAACCAGCCTAATCGCTTGTTTTTTAATAAGAATTAAAGCTTGCAAGGGCGATGCCGCTAAATTATTTGAGCGTTATTACTGTACTGGAGAAAAATATGAGTAAAAAACCAGATATGGTCATGGTGGTGATTGCATTATTCGTGGTGAGCATCTTGGCTAGTGGCGTTGTCCAGAGCGCACTGCTCTAAACCGGCCCAGAAAAAGAGTTAAAGATAACTAACAGGGACGCTGGCCCAAGGAAGGGCGCAAAAGTAAGACCTAATCCCGCCCTATGCAGTATCGGGGCGGTATATTTTCACTGCAGTGACTACTGCGTCTAAGCGTACATCCCAACTGTGCACCTCAAACGGCTCTGTCAATTGACACTCATGGGCCAAGCCTATAAGCAGTGGCCTAGCCTGCCGATTGAAAATCTTAAAGCTAAAGGTCCGGTCGTAGAAGCCTTTGCCCATGCCCAAACGAAAGCAATTTTTATCAAAGGCAACTAAAGGCACAAACACAACATCAAAATCAGTGGCAGGAACCGCTGTTTCAGGCAGCGGGGGTTCTGCAATACCCCATCTTCCCTTATGCAGCTGGGTCTCTTTATTAAACGGGGCAAAGGAAATAAATTCGGGATTGGTATCGGCAATTACTGGCAGAAAACAAGATTTACCCTCAGCCAAGGCAAGATCGATGATCATGCTGGGGTCGATTTCGCCATCCATAGGTTTATAGAAAGCGAGCCTTCTGGCGTTCGTAAAGATATCTAATCCACGAACCGCAGCAAATAAATCCTGTGAAGCGATGGTTTGTTGATCTTGAGACAAATCTCGGCGGGTTCGCCGCAGATTTTCTCTTAATGCTTGTCGCCTATCGTCTGTCATAGTTGGAGTAAAACGAACCTAACATATTAAGTGAAGTTCCCCGGAACACCGCTACCAAAGTTGCCCTGAACCGAAAGGTTCAGGTGGTGGCCCTCGCGATGTATAAGGCTTTCCGGCTAGCGGACGTGCACAACAACATCTGTCGAGTAGCCTCCGGGGTTACAATTATCGGCTCAAGAACACTTTTGGTTGGCAAATGGTCTAGGGAACTCTGGAATTAGTATATCTCGCGATATTGGCCGAGGATAGGCCTAAAATGGAATTAAGCAAACCTGTTGTCAGAGGTTTGGGTAATTAGATCTCTAACTGGCGACTGGCCGCGAGCGCCGCATCAAGTTTATCTTCAATCCCCTTAACTTGCTGGGCTGTGACATGGCGCGTCTCATTGATAAGCCGGTTTTTACGCAGCATATCGTGAGTAATATTGAGCGCCGCCATTACGGCGATTTTTTCGGCACCGTGAATGTTGCCGCGGCCCTTTATTTTCCGCATATTCTCATCCAGATAACGTGCAGACTTAAGCAGCGCCTCTTGGTCTGAAAGGGGACAATTTACCTGATAGTCCTTATCAAGGATTTTCACTTGTACCGCTGTGCTTTGCTGTTCGCTCATTTGTGACCTCAAATACCTTAGGAGTTTTCCATTGCTTTTAAACGAAGCAGAATGGATTGAAGCTTTGACTTGGCTTCCTTGTTAGTGTCGATCAGCTGCTTACGCTCTTGATTCCAAGAGCTCTCATTAGCCTTAAGCAATTGATTTTCATGCTTCATTTCCGCACACAGGTGGATTAAGTCATCGACTTTTTCGTTGAGGCCGTAAAAGGTATCTTCACTCATTTCTAGTTTTCTTAATAATGGCTAATTTTCAATAACCGCAATGGGCTATTAGACTAAGTTTAGGATTTACATTAACAATGGGCTAACTATAGAACTGTGGTGATCAAGGGTCAATATTGTAATGGGTAAAAATGGGACTTGGCTCATAGCTGTGAGGCTTATATGCTTGGTCATTGTCTAAATGAGGGACTACAAGCAACATGAATAGCAGATACAAAGAGATGAAAGCGCGCCGCCGCGAGTTAATGAGTCAGATGGAGCCAAACAGCATCGCCCTGCTGGCTAGCGCCCCAATGCGGTACCGAAATAGTGATGCCGAATATCTCTATAGACAGAACAGCGACTTCTTTTACCTCACCGGCCTTGCTGAAGAACAGTCTTTCTTGGCCTTGATTCCTGGGCGCAAGCAGGGCGAGGTGGTGCTGTTTTGCCAGGAAAAGGATAAAACCCGGGAGTTATGGACGGGGGTTTTGTTAGGCCCGGAGGCAGCTATCACCGAGCTAGGGGTGGATGATGCCTATCCGATTAGCGACATTGACGACATCGTGCCTGGCTTAATAGAGGGTAGAGATCGAGTTTATTACTCTATGGGTAAGGATGATCAGTTTGACACTCAGGTAATGGAGTGGGTTCGGGTTATCCGCAGTAAGTCGAAGCTGGGCGCTCATCCTCCGGGTGAATTTCTAGTGCTAGACCATCTGTTGCATGAGCTTCGCCTCATAAAAAGCGCCGCCGAGATTAAACTGATGGACCAGGCGGCTAAAATCTCTGCCGAAGGCCATAGAAATGCCATGTCGCGCTGCAAGCCCGGGATCAAAGAATATGAATTGGAAGCGGAGCTGCTGTATGCCTTCACCCGCGGTGGTAGCCGCGCGCCAGCCTATACCTCCATAGTGGCTGCTGGGGAGAATGCCTGTGTGCTGCACTACAATCAAAACAATGCTGAAGTTAAAGCAGGAGACCTAGTACTTATAGATGCGGGCTGTGAGTACGAGCACTATGCATCTGACATAACCCGAACCTTTCCTGCCACCGGTAAATTTAGCCCCGAGCAAAAGGCAATTTATCAAATAGTGCTGGACGCACAGAGCGCCGCCATCGAAGTTATAAAACCTGGTGCAGCATGGGATGCGCCTCATAACGCATCGGTCAAGGTTATCGTGCAGGGTTTGGTTAAACTGGGGTTGTTAAAAGGCCGAGTCAGCCAGCTAATAAAAAGTGAGGCCTACAAAGATTTCTATATGCATCGAGTTGGACACTGGATAGGCATGGACGTGCACGATGTGGGCGATTATAAAATAGATGACAAGTGGCGCCTATTAGAGCCAAATATGGTCACCACCATTGAGCCAGGCATTTACATTTCGCCCGACAATAAGTCAGTGGCTAAGAAATGGCGCGGAATTGGAGTGCGCATTGAGGACGATGTTTTGGTAACTAAAAAAGGCTATAGAATACTAAGCCAAGGAATTCCGAAAACTGTCGCAGAGATTGAGGCGCACATGGCGGCCGCGAGTTAACTAATATGATTGTGACCCGCCCCAAGCAACACTACGATGTAGTCATTATTGGCGGCGGCATGGTGGGCTCGAGTTTTGCACTGTCTTTAGTAGCAGCTATGGCTGCACCGGCTATTTCAGTGTTAGTAGTGGACGCATCCTCAATACCCTCCAGTGCATCGGATTCAGACAACTTTGATGCCCGCTCAACTGCACTTTCTTATGGCTCTAGCCTAATACTTAAACAGGCCGGGCTGTGGCAAGAGATAGTGAACTCTGTCGCTGCGATAAAAACAATTCAAGTCTCTGATAAAGGCAGGTTTGGTACTGCCCAACTAGACGCCGCTGATTACGGTATCGATGCTCTAGGCTATGTCGCTGAGAATCAAGCTATAGGCAAGGCGCTTGCTCAGGCATTGGCTACTGCTAGCAATATCGACCATCTTGCTAACGCCATTGTTGCCCAAGCAACCCCTAAAGCGACAGGGATGTCGCTGCAAATAAGTGTCGCCGGTCATGAGGCTCAAGAGGTTAGTGCCGGCCTGAGTGTACTGGCAGATGGGGGCAGGTCACCCTTATGTTCCAAGCTTGGCATTTCAACTACTAAAAAAGACTATGGCCAGCATGGGCTTATTGCCAACATAGCCTTTGCCAAGCCCCATCTGAACCAGGCGTTTGAACGATTTACCGATACCGGTCCGCTGGCGGTCCTGCCGTTGCCAACTATCAATGGCGAACACAGGGCGTCGTTAGTGTGGACCGTACTCGAAAGCGAAGTGCCGAGCTTGCTTGCTATGAATGGTGTGCAACTCATCGAAAGGCTGCAGCAAAGCTTTGGAGATCGTTTGGGCGCAATTACGCGTATCGGGAAACTGGCACACTACCCGCTGACGCTGACTCAGACATCCGAGCAGGTTAGACCCGGTTTGGTGCTGCTGGGGAACGTCGCTCACACGTTACATCCGGTGGCCGGACAAGGGCTCAACTTGGCACTAAGAGATGTGCAGGCATTGGTTAGCAGCCTATGTGCAGCAAGAGGCAGAGGCGAAGGCTTAGGCGCAATGAAAACCTTGCAGGGCTATGCCCAACAGCAAAGCACAGACCAGCGGACGACTATTGCAGCGACAGACAGCTTAGTCGGGCTGTTTTCTAGCAATGAACTGAGTAAGGTTTTATTGCGAAAGTTTGGGCTTGTTTCACTTGAAATGGTCCCATCGATGAAGCGCCTACTGGCGCACCAAGCAATGGGACTCGCTAAACCCTAGACAGGGTGGGTTTCAACAAGGATAGATTTCAACTACAGCGCGGCGCGGATTGCTTCGATACGTTTTCGATTTGCGCCTAAGTCGCTATATCCCAATCTAGAGGCTGAACGAACATGAGTCATGCCTGAGATCTCATCGAACATAAATTCCACGTCATCCACGTAGCCCATGATTGGGCTGGTAAATTCAGCATACAGATAATTGCTGTTGGCGTTGACGATATTAGCTTCGTCTAAATCACGCAAGATCGCGCTGATTTGATCTAGCGAACCATTCAATGGCGCAATGCCGTGGGTTTCATCACTTTCAAAGCTGGACACGCAATTCGGCGAATCTGGGCAAGGTGTTAGTCTACCTTGCAGTACTCCAATATTTTGCGGTGGCTCCCCGGCACAAGCAGCTAGGAAAGGTAATACGGATAACAATGACTTTTTCATAGAAAATTCTCACAAGGGTTGAGCTAGTAAACACTATTGATTGAACTGCAGTTTAACCTGTGACGGTCATTCCAAGCCATTCGGCAATTAATGCAGGCTTGTCTTCACCTTCAATTTCCACGGTGACTGTGTGCTTTAACAGATAGTGATTTGGCTTCTTTTCATCGCCACTAGATAGCACGAAGCGGGCCCGAATCTTACTGCCAACTTTGACTGGGTTGATGAAACGCACTTTATCCAAACCGTAGTTAATGCCCATCACAGCATTTGCAAGCTTGAGACCACCGTTCATTGAGCTAAGCATGCTCATTAATGACAGGGTTAAAAAGCCATGGGCGATGGTGGTACCAAACGGCGTTTGCGCCGCTCGTTCAGGGTCGATATGAATGAACTGGTGATCGCCGGTCGCGTCAGCAAATTTATTGATTCTGTCTTGATCGATTTCTATCCAATCTGTAACACCAACTTCTTTGCCGATGAAATCACTAAGATCACTCGCATTAACGACATTTTCCATGGCTGACGGCTCCGGGGGTTTATTTTGGTTAAGCGATAAAGTCTACCAATAATAACGTTCATCTGCCATTAGGGAATCTTGCTGAGAGTCTCTATACTGCACCGATGAAACCAAATGATAAGCCCGTCGCAGTAGATATCGCCATAGTTGGTGCAGGCATGGTGGGTGCAACAATGGCCCATCTATTGGCGAATACTCCCTACCAAGTGGCACTGTTGGACCGCTTTGACTTTACCGCAGAAAAACCAATGACCTTCACTGGCGGCGGTGAGTTTGACCCCCGAGTCAGCGCCCTGTCCCCAGCGTCACAGCAACTGTTTGATGAATTGGGTCTGTGGTCAAAAATGGCAGCGCTGCGGGTCAGTCCCTACCAGTCAATGCATGTCTGGGACGCCGACGGTACCGGTTCAATCGATTTTTCAGCGGCTGAAATGGGGGTTCCTCAGCTTGGCCATATTGTTGAAAATTCAGTTGCATTAATGGTATTGCATCAAGCGCTGGCACAAATTGATAATCTGCAGTTGTTCGCTGGCATTCGCATTGAAAACCTCGAAACTGATGCAGACGGTGTGAAAATCTATAGGCGAGATGGCGCTCCAATTCATGCGAAACTGGTGATCGCGGCTGACGGTGGTCAATCGACAATCAGGCAGCTTGGGCAGTTTCAAACCAAGAGTTGGAACTATGATCACAATGCCATTATCACCACAGTAAAAACATCGAACCCCCATGGGCAAAAGGCAAGGCAGCGGTTCATGACGACCGGCCCTTTAGCGTTTTTGCCCTTGAGTGCGGCAGCCGAACCCGAGCACTACTGCTCCATTGTCTGGTCCTGCGTACCGAAATTGGCTAATGAAATGATGGCGTGCAGTGAAGCGGGATTCAACCAGCGCCTTGGCACGGCTATCGAGCATCAGCTTGGTGATATCGTTTCTAGCGCTAAGCGTTTCAGCGTTCCCTTAAAGCAGATGCATGCGCTTAACTACAGTAAAAACAATATCGTGTTAATCGGCGATGCGGCCCACACGATCCACCCCCTTGCTGGCCAAGGGGTCAATCTGGGGCTGCTCGATGCAGCCGCTCTGGGTGAAGAAATTATTCATAGCATCGCTGCGGGTAGAGCTATTAACGACCCCGTCACCCTTAGTCGTTATGAGAGACAACGTAAGGGCCACAACTTAAGCACCATGTGGATGATGGAAGGTTTTAAGCATTTGTTCGCTGAGGAGTCATTACCAGTGCGGTGGCTGCGCAATGTGGGTCTAAAAACCTTGAGTGATTTACCAGTAATAAAAAATAGATTGGCACGCCATGCTATGGGGCTAGAGCACTAGCTGCGCTATTGCCATTGGAAGTTGTACCGCAGCTGCAGCTGCAAAACATCATTGTTGCGAAACTCATAAAAAAAAGAGTTTTCATTGGTGTGATAGTCCACCCACAGCAGCCCCAGATTAAAATTGT
>JBLGBD010000109.1:0-10998 GCA_047617585.1 Pseudohongiellaceae bacterium
GCCCTCTGCGTCTAATGTTTTGAGGTGATGCTTGGACACTTGTGGCTTGGTATGAGATGCGAGATGACTATAGATTGTTCGGCTTGGATAGGATTCTCAGTGCGACAGTAATGGCGCAGACGTTTGCGCTGTCAGTGAACTGCAACTTTTCCCATTATGTGAGCCAATTTGAGACGAGCGTTGCCACTGGTTTTTGGGATGACTAATCGGTTTGGATCAATTCGAGCAGGAATTGATCTATTGACTCTTTAAAGGGGCTCGGCTTACATTTCTTACAAGTAGTAGTATTTAACCGTTAAGTCACTATAATCGGGCCATGATGGCAAACTTCACAACTAATCGGTCCAAGCAAATAAGAAACCCATACAAAAATTTGGGTTTTACCTTGATCGAACTAATGATGGTGACGGCAATCGTAGGTGTTTTAGCATCGGTTGCTTTGCCCGTCTATGCAGACTATGCAACCCGGGCTCGCTTGATCGAAACCGCACTGAAGTTAGGCAACTGGAGCCGTGAGTTCAGACGCTGGGAGATTGCCAATGGTCGCTTTCCCAATGATAGCCACGCAGGGCTACCCGCTGAGGCCGTTAGGACTCTGAATATTATTGAATCCGAATGGTCTGCTCCCACTGAATTGGGTGGCACTTGGAATTGGGAGGGCCCCGATGGCTACCCCTACGCCGGTATTGCCATTCTTGCTCCTACTGCCACCGTGCAGGACATTGCCCAACTCGATTACATCTTAGATGACGGAATATTATCCACAGGCAAGTTCCGGCAGACTCCTAATGGCAGATACACCTATATAATTTGGGAATAATCTCTAGCGGATTAGCGTGGGCTCGCTATTGCTGCGGCTGACGTAGATCTGCGAGTAGCCATAGAAGTCAGGGTGTGGGTGGGATATTTTAATATTTCCTTCACTTCTTTCGATGATATTGGGTGTACCTGAGTCATCGCAACGCATTGCCTCATTTGGCAGTTGGGCGGAACGCAATTGAGTCCCAATCTCCCTGAAGACCAAAATACAGCGCTCCAATGAGCTTATTCCAAGGTTTTGAACAAGTTCCTCGTGGGCAATGGGTTTGTACCGCGCTTGATAGGCAAAAAACTGCTGAACGGCAATTATAGCTAGGCAACAACCGATAACTATCATGGGGACGGTGCTGGGGTTCGACTTCTTCGGTTTATTGCTTTGCTTAACGCCGTCGTCATCTTTCTGCATGGGAATTGCAGGAGCGGCGGGCTTCACTAACTTAGCCTGCTTCCCTTGAACGTAGCGCTCGTTCTCTTTTATGGAGTCACATTTGTCGCAAAATACGCCGAGATCAGTGAAATTGGCACACATACCGCACATGGGTATTTTGCACAGTCCGCAGTGTTCAATGGCTCTTACATTGGGGTGGTTCTGACACGACATGGATAAATCAGCTTCGAATCTAATTGGGGCCTAGCTTAGGTTGTCTTCATTTAGCGCGACTTATTGAGCATAACAGCTGTTATGTCCTGCAACAGCCTGCCTATCTTACGCCTTTTGGCGCTTTAGTTTAATATTAACGCCTAACCCAATTCGAGAATTAGTCATGCGATCAGTTTTTGCACTCTCACTGAGTCTACTATTTACACTTACCGGCTGCGGCGAGAGCCATAAAATCTCTAGTTCAAGCGCAGTAGCTGACAACACATTGGCACCACCGGTCACAGCACCACTAAATTCTGGGCAGGACCAAACTAGCCGCTTCGTTACTTGGATTGATACTGAGTTTGCCGAGCTCTCAGATTTCTCGCCTATGGCAAAAACCCGCATCGGTGATAAATCCAATTACGGAGATTTAGACGATGTATCGGAAGCGGCTTTGGGTCGAAAACTGCAATGGAGGCGAGCAAGTGTGGCACAGATGCAATCTGAATTTGACCGCGATTTGCTTGATACCGAAGCACAGCTGTCTTGGGATCTTTGGGAGTACCTGTTAGAGGTCGAAGAAATGAATCTACCGTTTCTTCGTCACTCCTATATTTTCGGCCGTAACGGCCCCCAGACCAAACTGCCCAACGACCTGATCAACTATCAAACCGTAAGCGATGTTTCTGACATGGAGGCTTATATCTCTCGCCTGCAGCAATCTCAGCGGTACATGGAGCAATACTTAGAGCGGGCCATACTCGCGGCAGCCGATGGCATTCGTGCCCCATTTTTTGACTACGACCGAGCCATAAGCGAGATTCAGCGGGTGCTCAGCGGTGCGCCCTTTGAGGCGACGGGTTCATCGGCGATATGGAAAGACATTACGGACAAGCTGGCCGAGTTAGTTGAAACCGGAGCCGCCAATCCACAGCAAGCGACTGAACTGGAAGAGGCGGCAAGAGTCGTTTTAGTCGAATACTTTAAGCCCGGTTACGAGCAAGTGCTTGGCTGGTTGCAAGCAGATCGAGTTAACGTGCCAAATCAGGCCAGCGGTGCATCCGCCTTGCCCAATGGCGATGCTTATTACGCCGCAAGGCTGAGCACGATGACAACCTTGCCACTGTCTGCTGATGAAATACACGCCACTGGGCGCAGTGAAGTTGCCCGCATCCAAGAAGAGATGGAAAGCATAAAGCGCCAGGTAGGATTTGAAGGCTCGCTGCAAGAGTTCTTTAATTTTATGCGTGAGAATGATGACTTCTACTTTGACAACACAGACCAAGGCCGGGCTGATTACCTTGCTATGGCAGATCAAGTGTTGGTTGACGTTGCCACAAAGCTACCTGACTATTTTGGCCTGTTGCCCAAAGCCTCACTTGAGGTAAGGCGAGTGGAAGCGTTTAGGGAATCCGCCGGTGGGGCGGCGCACTACCGGAAAGGTACGCCAGACGGGTCACGGCCGGGGGTGTTTTATGTGCACCTAGCCGATATGCGAGCCGTTGCAATCAACCGTCTGGAGAATCTGGCCTACCATGAAGGCTTGCCTGGCCATCATATGCAGCGCTCTATTCAACAAGAGCTAACTGACATCCCAAAATTTCGAGCTGACGGCGGCTATACCGCTTATACCGAAGGCTGGGGCTTGTACGCCGAATTTCTTGCCAAAGAAATGGGCGGCTATCCTGACCCTTATTCTGAAATGGGCAGGCTTTCAAGTGAAATTTGGCGTTCAGTTCGCCTTGTAGTAGATACGGCTATTCACACCAAGGGGTGGAGTGAGGACCAGGCGGTACAATATGCCCTAGAAAATTCGCCGCGCCCGGAGCTTTCAGTTCGCTCTGAAGTAAAACGTTATTTTAATAATCCAGGCCAAGCCACCGCCTATAAGATCGGCATGATTAAAATTCTTGAATACCGCGCGAAGGCAGAAGCGGAATTGGGAGTAAAATTTGACATCAAAGCGTTTCACGACACGGTGCTTGGATCTGGGCCATTACCCATGGTCGCCCTTGAAGCGAAAATCGATCGCTGGATTGACTCTGTCAGATAAGACTGTCGATGCCCGCGACAATTGTGCCTAAGGCTACAGACCACAATGCACAGGCGGCAATGTCGTAAGCTGAGAAGCGAGTTTTATTAAACTCGCTTAAGCCAATAAGCGCTGGGATAACGCTACGAATGGCTGGTATAAAACGGCCTATAAAGATCGCCCAGACACCGTACTTTAAGATCAATGCCTCGCCATGCGACAGTTTCGCCGTGTAGCGGTTAGCTAATTTAGTTTGGTGAAAATTTGGCCCCAACCAAATTCCCACGTAAAAGCCTACATGATCTCCAACAATAGCGCCAAGTGCAGCTAATAAACAAATAGTCTCTATGCTGGCCAAGCCAGAGTTGAGAACGAAGGTCGCTACCGCGACTAAAAATGCGCCGGAGATGAAAATTCCCAAGCCAACACAGGCCTCAGCGAAACCGAGCAGGGGTACAAGCAGCAGTGCATACTGACTGTGTTGCTCAAGCCAAGTCGTGATTGTGGTTTCTATAAGGCGACTCCATTGTAAACGCTAGCCTTCTAATTGTTCCCAGCGCTTATAGGCTCGATCTAGCTCCTCTTGAGTGCTGCTAACTTCTTTAAGGGTAGCTTCAATCACAGCTTTTTCGCCGGAGTAAAAATCAGCCTGACCGATTTTGTCTTCAAACGTTGCCAACGCGGCTTCTAGTTTTTCAATCTGTGCGGTTAGCGTCTTGAGCTCCTGCTGCTCTTTGTAGCTGAGCTTTTTTAGCGCTTTTTGCTTAGTTGGTATAGGTGCGGGTTTAGGTTCCGCTGGCTTGGTGGACGTAGGCTCTGAGGTTGCGTCTTCTTCGGTACTGACTAAGCGGCCGCCTTTGGCAACCCAATCGGAATAGCCGCCCACGTACTCTTTTATACGTCCGTGACCTTCAAAAACGATCAGGTTGGTGATCACGTTATCCATAAATGCACGGTCATGGCTGACCAGAAGCACGGTGCCTTTGAATTCGAGCAATATGTCTTCAAGTAATTCTAAGGTTTCAACATCCAAATCGTTGGTAGGCTCATCGAGCACTAAAATATTGGCAGGGCGAGAGAACAGCTTAGCCAGGATGGCGCGATTTTGCTCACCGCCGGAAAGAGCTTTAGCTGGGGTGCGAACTCTATCTGGAGTAAAAAGAAACTCCCCAAGGTAGGTGATGGCGTGCTTACGCTTGCCATCGATCTCAATGAATTCTTGGCCGCCGCAGACATTGTCGATTAGATTTTTTTCTGGATCTAACTGTTGTCTTAATTGATCAAAATAAGCGATTTCGAGCTTGCTGCCCATTTTTACCGTGCCCTGAGTGGGCTCCAACAAGCCAAGCATTACTTTAAGTAGGGTTGATTTACCGGCGCCGTTGGCACCGACAAGACCTATCCGGTCGCCGCGCATAATAGTCGTGGAGAAATTAGCGATGACTTTGTTGTCGCCAAAGCTATGGCTTATGTTGGTGAGTTCAGCAACAATTTTTCCCGAGCTTGAAGCGGCATCCAATTTGAACGTCGCTTTGCCAACCTGTTCACGGCGCTGGGTGCGTTCCGTGCGCAAGGCTTTAAGTGCTCGAACTCGACCTTCGTTGCGGGTGCGTCTTGCCTTGATGCCTTGGCGAATCCAAACCTCTTCTTGAGCCAATTTTTTGTCAAATAACTGATTGGCTTTATCTTCGGAGGCAAGCTGCTCTTCTCTAAATCGTAAAAAGCGCTCGTAGGTGCCTTCGAATTCGTAGAGATGGCCCCGATCAAGTTCAACAATAACGTTCACAACTTTTTGGAGAAAGGCGCGGTCGTGAGTAACAAGAACCATAGCGCCACGAAAGTCCTGGAGGTTTTTTTCCAGCCATTCGATCGCGGGGATATCTAAATGGTTGGTGGGTTCATCCAGCAGCAAGATGTCCGGTTCCAGTACTAAGGCGCAGCCTAGGGCGACCCGTTTGCGCCAGCCACCGGACAATTCGTCCATCCGTTTTTCAGCGGGTAGATTTAATTGACTAATCACCGTGTCTATTTGTTGCCCAACGCTCCAACCATCCTTCGCCTCCAGTTTTTCCTGAACTGACTCAAGTTGGTTCATTTTGTTGGGGTCAAAATCCATGGTTAGGTGATGATACTGTTTCAGCAGTTCACCAACCTCAGCTAGGCTGCCAGCGATGACATCGTAGACAGTCTCACTGCTAGCCGGCGGCAGGTTCTGATCCAACCACGCGATTTTGGTACCAGGTCTAAGCCAGCGCTCGCCAGAATCTGGTTTTACAAACTCACCGATAGTACGAATGAGTGTTGTCTTTCCCGTTCCATTACGTCCCAATAATCCTAGCCGCTTGCCTTTATCAAGGTTCAGAGACACTTCGTCCAACAACACATGGGTACCAAAATTGATGGAAACTTTATCGAGCTTGAGCAAAGGCATGGTAATTTACTGTCGCAAATAGGGTGGTTGATGAGGGGTATGGTTAGGCCGGAAGTGGGCAAGTCTAAAGCAAGTTGCTTATACTCGCGAGTTTTACGCCAACTATATTTTGGCTAGCGACACAATCTTCGGCCGTTTAAGAAACCGCTGCTTGCACTTAGGTGAGCCAGTGTCAGCTTAGTTGCCGCCTAGGCTTGTTGAGTTGTTGCTGACAAGCGGCAGTTTTCCCTCGCTGTTCCAACTTACTACGGTGGAAACTGCAAGCGTTCAGCAGTAGCGGTGAGAGCTCTAGTTTTGCAACCCGCGAAGGCTTCTTCTATCATTGCCAATTCTCAACACGGCACCTAAGCCTTGGGTGGCGGGCATAAGGCGAATAGTGTGTTAGATGTTTTGATTGTAGGTGCGGGAATCTCTGGAATCAGCGCCGCGTGCCACCTGCGGCGTGAATCTCCCCAGGCAAGCTTTGCAATTATCGAAGCTCGGGACAACCCAGGGGGTACCTGGGATTTATTCCGTTACCCGGGTATTCGCTCAGACAGTGATATGCATACTTTTGGCTTCAAATTTAAGCCGTGGACCGAACCCAAGGTATTGGCAGACGGGGGCTCTATTTTAAGCTATGTAAAAGAGGCCATTGCTGAGTATGGTATTGATGCGCAAATTCAATACGGTGAAAAAGTCATCATGGCCAATTGGAATAGCACGACGTCCTCTTGGCAGGTAGATCTTGAAAATGCCTCTGGTCAGGCGCGGCAGTTAGAAACTAGGCTACTGTTCATGTGCGCTGGCTACTACAGCTACGAGGAGGGCTATACGCCAAACTTGAAAGGCCTAGACAGCTTTGCTGGACAGTTGCTGCACCCACAAAAATGGCCTAAAGACTTGAATTATAAAGGCAAGAAAGTCGCGGTAATTGGCAGTGGTGCCACCGCTATGACTTTAGTGCCGGCAATGGCGAGCGAGGCGAGTAAAGTGACGCTGATTCAGCGCTCGCCAACCTATGTCATACCTCGCCCGGCTGTAGATAGTATTGCCAAAGTATTGAATGCGATGCTGCCAATCCAATTGGCCTATCGGATTGTGCGTTGGAAGAATATTCATCTGGGTAGCTATTTCTACCGCTCTTCTCGAAAAAACCCGAAGCGGGCGAAAGAATTTTTACTCAAACAAGTTAAAAAAGCATTGGGTGACGACTTCGATATCGATAAGCACTTTACGCCTTCTTATAATCCCTGGGATCAGCGAGTTTGTGTAGTGCCAGAAGGAGATTTGTTCACTGCAATTAAAAATGGCTCGGTTGATGTGGTGACAGGTAACATTGATTCTATTAACTCCGCTGGAGTTAGAATGACCGACGGTACTCAGGTTGATGCTGACGTGCTGATCACCGCCACTGGCTTAAATCTGCAGTTGATGGGCGGTGTGGAGTTTGCAATGGATGGCGAGGCTATCGATTTTTCCAAGCGCTTATTCTATCAAGGCATGCTGATATCGGGAGTGCCTAATTTAATTCAGACCTTTGGCTACGTGAATGCTTCCTGGACTTTGCGGGCAGATCTCAATTCACTTTATGTTACCCGTTTGGTGAATCATATGAAAGCCACCGGCACTACTCGAGTGAGCGCTGAGCTACTCGGCGACGATGCCAACATGGATGCTGAAACCTCATTTCAAGACTTTCAGCCGGGTTACATGAAGCGAGGCATGCACCTGTTTCCAAGGCAGGGAGACCATGCCCCTTGGCAAAACACTCAAGACTATCTAAAAGATCGCAAACTATTGGGCGAGGCTAAATTGGAAGACGGTGTCCTGCAATTTAGTTAGTTTGGTTTAAGTGTCGATGCCACCCATTGAATGGAACTTAGTCTCGTAGAAGTCGGCGATGCCTTCCTTGCCGCCTTCGCAGCCAATGCCAGATTGTTTCCAACCGCCAAAGGGAGCAACTTCAGTGGAAAACACGCCGGAATTAGAGCAGACGATGCCATATTCCAGTTTTTCTGAAACCCGCATTACTCGGCCAATATCCCTTGTGAAAAAATAAGCCGCAAGACCGAAATCGGTAGCATTGGCTTTTTTGATGACTTCATCCTCAGTGTCAAAGGTTTGGAGGGTAGCAATAGGGCCAAAAATTTCTTCATTGGCTAGACGCATGGAATCATCAATATTGGTAAGCAGAGAAGGTTCAAAAAAGTTACCGCCCAAGGTATGGGGTTTTCCACCGAGTAAAAGCTCGGCGCCTTTTTCCGTTGCGTCAGCTATGAACTCCTGCATTTTTTTGATGGCGGCAGCATTTATCATGGGGCCTATAGTTACTCCATCGGTAAAACCATCGCCAACTTTCATTTCGCTAATGGCAACTTTAAGCTTTGCAGTGAACTCATCCGCAATACTTGTATGGACATAACATCTATTGGTGCAAACGCAGGTTTGGCCGCAGTTTCGAAACTTGGTCGCAACGCAGTGGGTCACGGCCGAATCAATATCGGCGTCAGCAAACACGATAAACGGGGCGTTACCGCCCAACTCAAGAGAGACCTTCTTCACTTTAGTCGCACACTGGGCCATGAGAATTTTGCCGATGGGGGTGGAGCCGGTGAAGGTAAACTTTCCTATTAGGTCATGTTGAGTTAGCACTTTGCCAATTGCCGCCGAATCTGAACCAACCACGACGTTGAGCACGCCGGCTGGGATACCCGCTCTGTGGGCCAGCTCGCACAGCGCCAAAGCGGATAGGGGAGTGCCGGCATCAGGTTTAATCACTACAGTGCAACCAGCTGCCATCGCGGGGGCTGCTTTTCGAGTAATCATTGCATTGGGAAAGTTCCACGGGGTTATGCAGCCTACAACCCCTACCGGCTGCTTGTAAGTCAGCAGGCGGCGGTCATTCGCCACCGTGGGGATGGTATCACCACACACACGCTTGCATTCCTCGGCATAAAACTCGATAAAACCAGCGCCATAGTTAACCTCGCCAATGGCTTCGGCAAGGGGCTTGCCCTGTTCATAGGTCATCAGAGCACCTAGATCATCGGCGTTTTCAATGATGAGGCTGTACCATTTTTTTAAGTAGCTAGCGCGCTGTTTTGCTGGTATTTCGCGCCATACTAGAAACGCCGCGTGAGCCGCGATGACGGCTTTTTCGGCGTCCTCGCTGCTGCCATTGGCAATAGTTGCAACCGTTGCGCCATTGGCTGGATTGATGACATCCAGAGAGTCACTTGCGCCAATCCATTCACCGTTGATGTAGTTATGGTGCTTTAACAAGGTGCTGTCGATAAGTTTTAGCATGGTGAGAATACCGCCTATTTAGTTCGAGCTCGTGATCAATCTTGAGAGTGGCTGTGCCTGCGGTGCTGAAATAAAGGTTTCAATATACCTTAAACCACCGGCGAGACGCACGCCACGGGAAAAGCGAAATGCAGGCGCTGTTGCCATAAGGCTCCATTGAAATTAGCGAGTAATTACAAAGACAACAACCACTTAGGCGGTTATCATGCGTCCCCCTAACTCGTAGTTCACCTCCGCTATGGCACTCAAACCCACCATCTTTAAAGTCAAAGTCGCCCTCAGCGACCTCAACCGCGACGTATACGACGCGCTTAGTCTAACCCTTGCGCAACATCCCTCGGAAACCACCGAGCGGATGATGGTAAGACTATTGGCCTATTGCCTAAACGCCAGTGAAACCTTAGTTCTGTGCAAAGGGCTAAGCGATACCGCAGAACCTGATTTATGGGATTTGTCCGCCACAGGTGAAACTGATTTATGGGTAGAGGTTGGCGAGCCATCTGCTGAGCGCCTGAAAAAGGCCACCCGCATGGCCAAGCAAGTTGTGGTGTACTGCTTTAACTCTAAGTCGCCTACTTGGTGGAATCTCGAAGCCTCCAACTTAGATTCTGAAAAACTGGCTATTTTTCAACTACCTTGGCTCGAGGTAAAAGCCTTGGCGGCTTTAGTTGAGCGCACTATGGATATCTCTGTGACCGTGTCTGGAGACAGTATTTTCGTAGCTACAGCCCGAGGGGAGCAAGAAGTGACTCTCACCGCTTTAAAGAACTCCACTAGATTCAGTTAGGGTTTTTACATGCCGAGCTTTTCCGGCATAATCACACCCCGCTCAAATATTTAAACCCCTACCCAAAGGATTGACTCTATGTGGTTTAAGAACCTCCGCCTTTTCTGCCTGACCCAGCCATTCAATTTACCCAATGAAGAGTTTGAGTCACATCTTGCCGAGCACACCTTTGTGCCTTGTGCCAATTATGAAAAATCCCGGATAGGCTGGATTAGCCCGCTAGGGAATGCTGCAGTGGTCGATGTAGAAGATGGTGTTGCCCCCATGCTGACTCATGTTGTGGGTGACTATATAATGCTCTGCGCTCAAAAACAGGATCGTCTACTTCCGGCATCGGTTATACGCGAAGCAACTGAAGAAAAAGTGGCCGAGCTAGAAGCGCGGCAGGCGCGGAAAGTGTACCGCAAGGAAAAGCGCGAAATTCAAGATGATGTTTTTGCAACTCTATTGCCCCGAGCGTTCACTCGTTCAACTATGACCTATGGCTATATTTCTGTGAAGGAAAATCTATTGGTGGTGGATGCGGCCAGCGCCCCTAAGGCGGAAGAGTTTCTCAATTTGCTGCGGGATACTTTGGGCTCATTTCCAGTGGCACTGGCAGACAGCAAGCGCGCTCCAACCGATGTCATGACCCGATGGCTTAAAGAGCAAAAGGCCAGCGACAGTTTCACTATTAATGAAGACTGTGAACTTTTTAATCCAATAGACGGCAGTAATGTGGTTCGCTGCAAAGGTCAGGATCTAATCAGTGATGAAATTCAAACCCATTTAGATGCCGGCAAACAGGTGAAGCAGCTTGGGGTGCTTTGGAACAATTTACTTAGCTGCGTTCTTACCGACGAGCTCTCGGTAAAGCGCCTGAGGTTTGAAGAAATGAATGAGGAGGCGGATAGTTTTGAAGAAGAGAGTGCCGCGCAAAAATTCGATCAAGAATTCGTCCTAATGACACTGGGGCTAAGCACGTTCTTTACTGCTTACTTTGCTGCCTTTGGTGGCCTGGAAGACCCTCGCAACAAGGAGCTTCCAGACAGCCGTAACAAAGAAAAATTTTAAGTCTC
>JBLGBD010000110.1:0-10805 GCA_047617585.1 Pseudohongiellaceae bacterium
GCCCTAGAAAAGCCTGCTGCAGATCGGCTAACGGTTCTTCTCGTGGAAGATGATCCAGGGCTGCGACTTATGCTGCGCAGCGTGCTTGAAATTCATGGCTTTTCTGTCGAAGAAGCCGACAGCAAGTCCGGTGCCGCGGCTGTTCTAAGCAGTAGTGATGACATTGCGGTGATCATTCTCGATTTAGGCTTGCCTCCCTCTGCTCATTCCACTGTCGAAGGTTTAGCAACTATTAAGCTGGTAAGTGAGAAGATGTATGGGGCTAAAATAGTAGTGCTAACCGGGCAAGACGAAGAAAGCTCAGCGCTTGCTGCAATTAAAGCCGGAGCATTTGATTTTTTAGCGAAACCGTCAAAATCCGAAGACATTTTGAGCGCCGTTAAACGTGCCATGCTGTTTTTCGAGAAAGAACGCTATTTATCCAAAGTAGAAGGCCTTACCCGCCTACAGATTAATGCGAGAGTGGCAGATGGATTAAAAGCCGTACGGGAGGAGGCCGAGGAAAAACTAGTGAGACAGGTGTTAAAAGACACAGAGTTTAACGTCTACCAAAGCGCCGCAAAACTTGGCTTAAAGCGTGAAAGCGTGTATTACTTTTTGAAAAAATTTGGCATAAAACGTGACGATAGCTAGTTTATACCCCTATTTTATCCTGATCGGTCTAAGTATCATTTTGGCAACTAGTCTGTTGCTGATTCAGGCCCGTGCTCGGGTTGAAATAACTAATGAGCTAGTTCAGCTCAATCAGTCCCTAAGCTTTGACCTACCCAACTTCTTGCGTCATTGTTGGAGGCCTCTAAAAAAAGCCGGTTTTCGGGGAATCAGTTGGCAGCTAGATTGGTTTGGCTCGGCTCTATCATTTGAAGAAGGCAGCACGGGCGAGATGGTCGTTGAGCGAGTGTTAGAAGTGCAGGATATCAAGCTCACAATTAAACTCTATGACGGCAAGCGCAGATTCGAGCAGCGCTATTTTAGCACCGTGATCTCGGAGAGTTTTTTCCTTTTGCTGTACACCGATATGTGGGTCAAATTGGGCACGGTCCAAGGCGCATTCGCACAAACTGCAAAAATGAGTGTATTTTTGCAGCACGATATGAAAAATATTGTGCAGTTAGTTAGCCTGATGACGGAGCAATTAGAGTCGGCGCCAGAAGGCTCCGAAGTGAAAATTATTACTGGCTTGAAAACAGTGATGCCAACCCTCAGAGACCGTTCGGAAAGATTTCTTAGCAGTTTGTCTAGCCAAAGGGATACTAAAGTGACTGATACAGTAGATTTGAACCAGGCACTTAAGAAGACAGCTGAAATCCATGAATTGTCTTTGACGGTTGAAGGCAAGGGTATGCCACAAATCGGACAGAGGGCGATGGACAGTATATTTGACAATATTTTTGGTAACTATGTTGACCAAAACCGGCGCGACCCAGATGCGCCAGCGAATATAAGTATCAATATCAAAGAATGTGATGAACATCTCACTATCGAAATCACCGATACATTCGGCAAGCCGTGTTTATGGCCAGAGCGCTTGTTCGAGCCGTTTTGGAGCGAGAAGGGTGATGGTTTGGGGATCGGGCTCTATCACGCTCGGCAGCTGGTGAAGGAAGCAGGGGGCACCATAACTGCGATAACCCCCCAAGATGCCCCATTGAAGTTTGTCGTAGTGCTGCCACGTTAGTTTGTAAAAAAAACCTACATATTGCGCGGTTTAAGACGAATAACTATAGTGAGAAAAGTCGTATTAGTAAGCTCGGGTAAAAAAGCGCCCATTAACATATAATTCCTGAGGGGGAATAAAAATGAAAGACTCGTATAAGAGCATGCAAAAACAAGGCGGTTTTACGTTGATCGAAATTGCCATTGTACTGGTAATTATCGGCCTTTTGGTTGGCGGCGTATTGCAAGGTCAAGAACTGATTGAAAACTCACGGGTTAAGCAAGCTGTTAAAGATCTTAATGGCACTGCTGCGGCTATGTTCGCGTATCAAGATCGCTATGGCACTATCCCAGGTGATGATGGTAATACAGCAGCTATCGCAACCCGCGGCGTGAGCTGGGGAAGTGCTAACCTTGGTGGCGATGCCGATGGTATTCTCGAATCAACAACTGCACAAACATTTACCGGCGCCGGCGAGAACGATAATTTTTGGCGTCAATTGATGGCTGCTGGCTTTTTGTCTGGCGATCCAGCCGATCAAAACCTTTTGGCATTGCCTAACAATCCTTGGGGCGGTCGATTGGGCGTAACCACCGCCTTAATGGGTGGTGGTCTTGCTGGTACTAAAGTATGCATGAGCCAAGTTCCCGGTTCAGCGGCGATTGCTATCGACAACCAAATTGATGATGGCAGCGGCGCAACAGGCCGAGTACGTGCCACAGTGGGTGTTTCTGGTGCTAATACTCCACCAACCAATACTGCTTTGGGTGGTGGTGGTAACTACTCAGAAGACAATATCTACTCACTTTGCTACCGGATGTAATTAGTACTCAGTACAAAGTGAAAAGCCCGGCTGTTTTGCAGCCGGGCTTTTTTTTGTTTTTCAATCAGTGTTTTGTTACTGGTTTTTGTGAGGTTTTAGAAACAAGCTTAAAGCCAGCATTGGCCAAATGCCTACATGGACAAACACATCAGCGGTGTTGAATACGTAGTTCCACATAGGAATATGCTGTATGTCGACAAAGTCGATGACGCTGCCATAGATTAATCGATCCAAAATATTGCTTGCACCTCCGCCCACTATAAAGCCAAAGCAGATGTATTCGTAGCGCGCAACTGAATCACTTAAACTCAGATACACTGCCACTGCTGCCAGTAGGCCGATACTGACCACGGCAAAAATCCAGCCTGAACCCTGAAACATCCCAAACACACCACCGAAGTTGCGCACGTGAGTAAAGTGAATCAGTCCAGAAATCTCTAGAGTTGAGCCTATATCAATGTTGTTGTTAATCCATAGCCCAATCAGCTGGGATAAAGTTAAAGCGGCGATAGCGATGCCAAAAAAAAGGCCTAATTTGATAGTTTTTGATTTCAATGGTTGGTCCTAGTCCGATGCTTTGGGAGAAAAATGTGGCTTGAAAATCCCAAATATTTTACATAAACGGTTTGTCAGCTAAAAGGGTGATGGTGGGTTTCAATTCGCTACTGTATTGAATAATACTATGGGCGCAATTGTGCATGTTGGGAGGCGACCAAAGCTCTTCAATAGGCTTATTCAGAGCATGGCAGATTACTGATTTAATCAGTGCGCCATGACTAACAATAGCAATTTTTTTGCCGTGATTTGTCTGCGCTATTTCGTGTATTTGATTGATGGCCCTGTTCTGTAGCTCTAAAAATGATTCGGCGCCGTTGACGGCGAAAAGGTGAGGCTCATGCCAAAAATGGCGATAAGAATCGGGCTGAGACTTTTCTATTTCGTCATAAAGAATGCCTTCCCAAGGGCCGAGGAATATTTCTCGAAGGCTATCCAGGTATACAATGTTGGTTAAGGTGTCGGGCTTTTTGCTGAAAGCATGTTCGGCTGTTTGGCGAGTGCGCTGGGAGCTACTGCAGAAGATGGCATCGTAGTTATGGCTATGAATGCGCTTGCCTAGATCTTGGGCCTGACTTATCCCTAGGTCAGTAAGAATAGATTCGCTCTGACCTTGAGCGCGGCGTTCTTGGTTCCAGTTAGTTTGCCCATGTCGAATCAAATGAAGTTCCATAGTGTTGCCTTGCTCTGTAGTATTTTACTGTGATTTTTGATCGAAGAGGTTAGATCGAGTGCGCTTTACTGCATCTATCCAGCCGCTGTATTGTTGCTCTTGCCACAGCTTTTCACTTTGCGGCATAAACTTTTTGTCGAGCTGCCATTGCTGCGCAATAGCCACAGTGGACTCATATAAACCTGCCTGCAGGCCGGCGGCGTAGGCCGCACCTAAGGCGGTGGTTTCGGTGACTACAGGCCTCAGCACCGTGCAATCGAGCATGTCCGCAAGCCTCTGGGCAAAATAGTTATTGTTTACCATGCCGCCATCAACCCTCAGCTCAGTTAGCTTGGCGCCGTCTTTCTCTATGGCCAGCAGCAGGTCTTTGGTTTGGAAACACACCGACATCAGCGCGGCAGATACGATTTCGGCGATGCCGGTGTCGCGAGTTAAGCCAAATAATGCGCCTCGAGCATCGGCGTCCCAGTAGGGTGCGCCAAGGCCAGTAAATGCAGGGACCAAATAGACTTTTGCGGTGGGATCGGCGCTCTGAGCTAGCTGTTCAGACTGCGAGGCATCCGTAATAAGACCAATGCCGTCGCGGATCCACTGTAAGGTAGCCCCCGCCATAAAGATGCTGCCCTCGATTGCATAGCTTGTTTTGCCATTTAGCCGGTAGGCGACGGTGGTTAGGAGTTGATGCTGAGAGGTTACAGCTTGGTGGCCGGTATTGGCGAGTACGAAACAGCCTGTGCCGTAGGTGCTCTTGGCCATGCCCGCTTGAAAACAGCCTTGGCCAAATGCGGCGGCCTGTTGATCACCAATTATGCCGGTAATAGGAATCTCTACGCCCAGTAACTCTAGCTTGGTAGCGCCAAAATCATCAGCACAGTCTTTAACTTGAGGTAGCATTGACTTTGGAATATCAAACAGCTCTAACAGCTCGTCGTCCCAAACCTGTTCATGGATATTAAACAACATGGTTCTTGAGGCGTTGGTAGCATCGGTAAAATGGCTTTTGCCATGGGTCAGATGCCACAATAAAAAGCTGTCTACTGTACCGAAGGCCAGCTCACCGTTTTCCGCCCGGGCTCTGGCGCTATCTACATTGTCTAAAATCCATTTTAGTTTGGTAGCGGAAAAATAAGAGTCAATTCGAAGTCCAGTTTTTGCTTGAATTTTTGGCCCTAGGCCTTGCTCGTTGAGTTCGTCGCAGTAACCACTTGTGCGGCGATCTTGCCAGACAATGGCCTTATAAATTGGTTGCCCAGTAACTTTGTCCCATACAACCGTTGTTTCCCGCTGATTGGTTATACCAATGCAGCGGATGTCCTTTGCTTCTATGCCCGAAGCGCTGATGGCCTGCTGGCAGCTTTGTAGGGTAGTTTGCCAGATTTCCATGGCATCATGTTCAACCCAACCACTGCGTGGAAAGTGTTGAGCGAACTCCAACTGGCCTACCCCGATGGGTTTGCCCGCCTGAGTGAAAACCACCGCTCTGCTGCTTGTGGTACCTTGATCTATCGCTAGAATATGTGTACTCATTGTGGTTTGAATGTCCGTGATGATCTTGAAACCTCTGCAATTCTTTTGGCTAATCAACTGAAAACAAAAAAGGTTTCATCGGATTGCGCATGTTACACTAAGCGGCGTGCCTGCGCAGTTATCTAAAGGTTGATTTTACTCGGTGTCCGAAACTCATTCTATTCACGATGTCCTCGTTATCGGGGGCGGTATTAATGGCGCAGGAATCGCGGCTGACGCTGCAGGTCGTGGACTTAGCGTGGTCCTGTGCGAAAAAGCAGATCTTGCCGGCGCCACCTCTTCATGGAGTACTAAATTAATTCATGGAGGGCTGCGCTACCTAGAATTCTATGAGTTCCGGTTGGTGCGCAAAGCGCTGCAAGAGCGAGAAGTGCTGACTAAAGCTGCAAAGCACATTATCCACCCAATTCCCATTCTGATCCCTCAGCTTCCCCATTCTCGGCACCCACTGTTAATTCGAGCAGGGCTGTTCCTGTACGACAACTTGGCTCGGCGTAAGCTGTTTAAATCCTCACGCTCGGTCCGTTTTGATGATGCGGGCATCTTGAATTCAACGATTAAGAAAGGCTTTGAGTACTGGGATGCTCAAGTGGATGATAGCCGTTTAGTAGTCATTAATGCACTGCAGGCAAAGGCTCGATCTGCTGAAATTCTTACCCGCACCGAATGCGTTGGCATCAGGAAAAACCCAGAAGGTTGGCTGGTGACTCTCAAGGATACTAATACCGGATCCACCCTTGAGCTAATCGCAAAGTCTATAGTGAATGCATCTGGCCCCTGGGTAAGTGACTTGCTCAAAAATCTCCAGCCCGAATCGCTTGCTGGAGACCTGCGACTCGTTAAAGGCAGCCATATTATCGTTCCCAAGGTCGATCCCAAGGACAATGCGTATATGCTGCAGCACCACGATGGCCGAGTTATATTCGCCCTGCCTTATCTGGGTAAATACACGCTCATCGGGACCACAGAAGAAGAGTTCACCGGCAATTTAGATAAGCCTGAGATAAGTACCGAGGAGATAGATTATCTAATTTCCGTTACGAATCTTTATTTTAAAAAGAAAATTGCTCGCGGTGATATTGTGTCTACTTACGCGGGGGTGAGGCCCTTAATGGAAGAAGAGGGTAAAGCGGCCAGTAAAGTATCCCGAGACTACTTTTTGGATTTGAAGGAGAGCCCATACCCCTTGATTTCTGTCTACGGTGGTAAAGTAACTACCTACCGGGTGTTGGCAGAAGATGTGGTCAATAAGCTGCGGCCGTATTTTTTACATATGCGAGGGCCCTGGACACGCAACGCTATCTTACCAGGCGGCGACTTTGAAATGGGTGAGAGTCTATTCGCCGAGTTAGCCTCTAAATATGCTTGGTTAGGGCCGGATTTGATTGATCGCTGGCGCCGCAGCTATGGTTCTTTAGCGTTTCAGATAGTGGGTAAGGCTAGCAGCAAGAATGAGATGGGAGTTTGCTTTGGTCAAAACCTGTATCAGCAGGAAGTTGATTATCTGTGCCGAGAAGAGTGGGCACAGTCTGCTGAAGATATTCTATGGCGACGGACTAAATTGGGTTTAGTGTTTACCGAGAAACAAACTCAATCCTTAGACAATTATATCCAGCAATCAGTGCGATCAAGATAGGCTTGGGACTTTGCAATGCTTGAATTAATCAATGTGTCACGACAGATAGACGGCGAGGTGTTTGTTGACGATATCTCCCTGACTCTAGAGCGCGGCACCATTAATATTCTGCTGGGGCCAACCCTTGCTGGTAAAACCTCATTGATGCGGCTGATGGCCGGATTGGATAAACCGGATTCAGGTGAGATCAGATTTGACGGCGAGCCAACCATTGGTGTGCCGGTTCAAAAACGCAATATCGCGATGGTTTATCAGCAGTTTATCAATTACCCCAATCTATCCGTTTTTGAAAACATCGCATCGCCCCTGCGGGTGGCTAAAACTTCTGCCACTGAGATCGCCGCTCGGGTTGCTGAGGTGGCGGATTTACTGCGCCTGGGAGACTACTTAAATAGATTGCCGGCTGAGTTATCGGGTGGCCAACAACAGCGTGTAGCATTGGCTCGCGCTATTATTAAACGGGCAGGGTTAGTACTCTTGGATGAGCCCTTGGCTAACTTAGATTACAAACTGCGGGAAGAGCTGCGCAGCGAATTGCCTGCGCTGTTTGCTGAGCTAGGTGCGGTGCTTGTGTACGCAACAACAGAACCAGCAGAAGCTCTAATATTAGGTGGTAAAACCGCCTGTTTACACCAAGGTCGACTGCAGCAATTTAGCCCAACGCTTGAATTGTTTAGACAACCCAATACTCTACAGGCCACAAAAACTTTCTCTGATCCGCCGCTTAACTGTATTGACCTTAAGAAAACTCAAGACCAGTTGAGTTTGCTTGTTTCACCTAGCGAAATGCTTTGCCAAGACAGCGTTTTGGCGCAGGGCAACTACACCTTGGGGGTAAGGCCCTATCAACTGAGGCAAACTCGCGTTAGCGAGAATGATTTGGAATTTGCCGGCTCGGTCACAGTGACAGAATTATCTGGGTCTGAAAGCTTTATTCATTTCGACTGTCATTCTCAGGCATGGGTCGCTCTTCTACACGGTATCCATGGGTTCAAAGCGGGGGACTCAGTGCGGTTCTATGTGGACCGACAAGACTGTTTCATGTTTGATCAAGCGGGCGCGCTGGTCTAGGCAAGCAACCTAAAAAAAAGAATAATTATGGCTAGTATAGAACTTAAAAATATCGCCCATCAGTATGCCGGTGCAAGCAAAGACGAGGCGACTTATGCGCTGCGTCCGCTTAATGAGCTATGGGCTGATGGTGGTGCCTATGCTTTATTGGGGCCGTCGGGATGTGGCAAGACAACCCTGCTGAATATCATTTCTGGTTTGCTTATCCCCAGCGAAGGGCGCGTTTTATTTGATGGCGTAGACGTAACTGATCTCAGCCCTGAACAACGTAATATTGCCCAAGTGTTTCAATTCCCAGTGGTTTACGACACCCTGTCGGTTGCCGACAACTTGGCCTTTCCGCTGCGTAATAGACGCCTTCCCAAAGATATGATTGCGGCGCGGGTTTCCGAGGTTTTAGAGCTGCTGGGTTTAAGTGATCGCGGTCATGAAAAAGCCCATAGTCTTAGCGCCGACGACAAACAAAAAATTTCCTTGGGGCGGGGTCTGGTTAGGACTGACGTGCGGGCTATTTTGTTCGATGAGCCACTCACAGTGATCGACCCACATTTGAAATGGCAACTACGAACCGAGCTAAAAAAAATTCATCAAGAATTTCAGCACACCATGATTTATGTCACCCATGACCAAACTGAAGCCCTAACGTTTGCTGACAAAGTGATCGTGATGTATGAAGGTGCCGTGGTTCAAATTGGCACCCCCCAAGAGTTATTTGAAAAGCCGGCACATACTTTTGTGGGAGAATTTATTGGCTCCCCTGGGATGAATTTTATTAATGGCGTCATCCAAGGCGGTAAGTTGCTAGTTGGCGGAGTCGAGTTTCCGGTTCAACTCAAACCACAGGGTATAACTGGCGCTGTTAAAATAGGCGTGCGGCCTGAGTACATCACCCTGTCTGACACCGACGGTATCGACGTTGAAATTACAAAGGTAGAAGATGTAGGAAAACACCAGATCGTGCGCTGCAGTCTTTGGGGAGAATCTCTATGCGTTATTGTTCCTGAGAAAGCTCAGATTCCAGCAGCAGCTAAGTTAGTGTTCGACCCAGCTAAAATCAATTTCTATCAAAACTCAGTGCTAGTGGAAGCCTCGGCCCATGAAAACTCAAAATAATAAAGCGTGGTTTCTGGTGCTGCCGGTACTGATATTGGTGGCGATCAGTGCCATTATACCGCTGATGACCGTGGTCAATTACTCCGTTCAAGACACCTTTGGCAACAACGAATTTTTCTGGGTCGGCACAGAATGGTTTCAAGAAGTGTTGAATTCAGAGCGTTTCTCCAATGCCCTGCAGCGAACCCTGTTGTTTTCGGCGCTAATTTTGGCGATAGAAATTCCACTAGGCATTGCCATTGCTTTGGCGATGCCAAAGCGAGGCATCGCCGTGTCTTTTTGCTTGGTTCTTATGGCCCTGCCATTGCTTATTCCATGGAATGTAGTTGGCACCATCTGGCAGGTTTTTGGGCGGGTGGATATTGGCCTGCTTGGTTATGGCTTGGCCAATTTAGGGATTGATTACAACTATACTCAGAATGTTGTCGATGCTTGGGTAACTCTTATAGTCATGGATGTGTGGCATTGGACCAGTTTGGTGGTGCTGCTTTGTTATTCAGGTTTAGTGTCAATTCCGGAAGTGTATTACCAAGCTGCCCGTATAGATGGCGCGTCGCGCTGGTCTATTTTTCGCTACATTCAGCTGCCTAAAATAAAACGTGTGTTACTTATAGCGGTGTTGTTGCGGTTTATGGATTCATTCATGATCTACACCGAGCCTTTTGTTGTAACCGGAGGCGGGCCAGGCAATGCAACTACCTTCTTATCGATTGATCTAGTGCAGATGGCTGTGGGTCAATTTGATTTAGGCCCGGCGGCGGCTATGTCGCTGGTGTACTTTCTAATTATCCTGCTGCTGTGTTGGATATTCTATACGATAATGACTAGTTTTGATGAGAAGGAATTGAAGGCAAAGGCGGGAGGTTCCGATGCAGGATAAACTTGGGCTTGGCAAAAAGCTTACACTTATCAGTTACATTGGGTTTCTCTTGCTGCCAATCTATTGGTTGCTGAACATGAGTTTCAAAACCAATCAAGAAATACTGTCTACTTTTAGTTTGTGGCCACAGGATTTCACCCTCGATAACTATATCACTATCTTCACAGATCCCAGCTGGTACTCCGGCTACTTTAATTCAATGACCTACGTAGTGATGAACATGGCGATTGCCCTAGCCGTTGCTTTGCCGGCCGCTTATGCGTTTTCCCGCTATCGCTTCTTAGGTGATAAGCACTTATTCTTCTGGCTGCTTACGAATCGAATGGCACCTCCGGCGGTCTTTGTTTTGCCGTTTTTTCAACTCTACTCGGCGTTTGGCCTGATCGACACTCATATTGCGGTGGCTTTGGCCCATTGTCTGTTCAATGTGCCTTTGGCGGTTTGGATATTAGAAGGTTTTATGTCGTCGGTACCCAAAGAGATAGACGAAACCGCCTACATTGACGGTTATTCTTTTCCTCGTTTTTTCGTCAAAATATTCTCGCCGATGATAGCCTCTGGTATCGGCGTGGCGGCGTTTTTCTGCTTTATGTTTTCGTGGGTGGAATTGCTGATTGCGCGAACCTTAACCGTCACCGACGCTAAACCAATCAGTGCGGTGATGACCCGTACAGTGTCCGCTTCTGGTCTGGATTGGGGTGTATTGGCAGCGGCAGGAATCTTGACCATTATACCCGGCGCGATGGTTATATATTTCGTGCGCCATCATATTGCGAAAGGGTTTGCTTTAGGTCGGGTTTAAATGGCTTCAGCCGCCGCCTAGCTTAGGCTATCTACTATACCGATCCGGCGTTTTCCCCTGATGGCTTA
>JBLGBD010000111.1:0-10793 GCA_047617585.1 Pseudohongiellaceae bacterium
GCAATAATCACTGTGTTTTACAATCAGGCCCTGCTGTTCGCGGAACTGATCGGCATTTTTGTCGAAAAAGTTCAGGGACAGCTCAGCCCGCTCTACATGAATTTGTTCAATAATATTCAGTTGCTGGATCAGCAGCTGATTACGATCCATGTCGTCGTACACGCATTTTTTGATTTCGCGAAATTCATCATCTTGGGCGATGAACGCGCGGCGGTAGAAAATCGAGTTGCCCTCACGGCGAGTGGACACTAAGCCGGCATTGGCGAGTATTTTAAGGTGGTGGCTAAGCGCGGATTGGCGGATATCCAAGATACGGCAAATTTCCAGCACCCCAAAAGAGTCATTTTTCAACAAGCGCAGAATTTGCAGGCGCACACTGTCAGCCAGCGCTTTATAAAGCGGCAAAGAAACATCGGCCGGCACTGGCTCATCTGCCAGATGCAATTGCCGTGAGGCTTTAGAGAGTGCTGCTTGAGCCAAGTAAGTGTCCTAAAAACTAGCGGTGGCTGTTGCCACAACTTAAGGGGCGCAACTTTAACAGTATGTTTTTAGGATTTCAAACCTATATCAATATATTTTGATATAGATAAGCCAATAACATCAAACGGGTCAGAGTAACTTGAAACCTAGCGGCTCTCACCCCCTGCCATTTATATAGGTTATGGCCTCGTTTAAGTCCTGTAGGGTCTAAACAAAACCCGCTGCCTGCTATGGTTTGTGGCTTTGACAAAGTAGCAAACTTTGTTCTCTGACCGCTTTGATGTAGCAAGTTACTGTTACCCCTTTGATAGGGTGGTTTGGGGGTTGAAAACACTATGGTGGTGCGACTTAATTGAACTATTCGAGCGGTTATGGCTGCCAGCTGTGGCATATTCGAAGCAGGTGCGGGAAAATACGTCGCCTCAAGCTTAGCCGCGACCAGTGCTGCGGGTTGGAAAACGAATTATTGACGATCCGTTGATTGCAATGGATTCAGGAGAAATACCGAATGGCGGATAACGCTGGGTTGAAAAAACAATGTGCCAATGCAATACGTGCCCTGAGCATGGATGCTGTACAAAAAGCCAAAAGCGGGCACCCCGGAGCCCCTATGGGCATGGCCGATATCGCCGAAGTGCTGTGGCGGGAGTATCTGGTACACAATCCGTCGAATCCGCAGTGGTTTAACCGTGACCGGTTTGTTCTTTCCAACGGCCATGGCTCTATGCTTATTTATTCACTGCTGCATCTTACTGGCTACAATCTAAGCCTCGACGATCTGCAGCAATTTCGCCAGCTTCACTCTAAGACCCCCGGCCACCCTGAATTCGGCTACACCCCAGGGGTCGAGACCACGACCGGGCCTCTCGGCCAAGGGCTTGCGAATGCGGTTGGCATGGCGATAGCGGAAAAAACTTTGGGGGCCCAGTTTAACAAAGAAGGTCATCAGCTAGTTGACCATTTTACCTACGTTTTCGCCGGAGATGGCTGCTTAATGGAGGGTATTTCCCATGAAGTGTGCTCATTAGCAGGTACCCTGAATCTAGCTAAGCTGATTGTTTTCTACGATGACAACGGCATCTCTATAGATGGCGAGGTTGAAGAGTGGTTTGCCGACGATACCCCTAAGCGCTTTGAAGCCTACGGCTGGCAAGTGTTATCGGCCGATGGCCATAACCCAGATGAGATTCGCGCAGCGATAGATGCGGCACGGGGCGAGACGAACAAGCCAACTCTAATTAGCTGTAAGACTATTATCGGCTATGGTTCGCCCAACAAAGAAGGCACAGCCGCTACCCACGGCGCCCCTCTTGGTGATGATGAAATTGCTAACACCCGAGCTAAGCTGGGCTGGACATCACCACCCTTTGTGATTCCTGAAGAGGTTGCTACCGCGTGGAATGCAACTGAAAAGGGTTTTGTCGCTGAAACCGCTTGGAAAGAAAAGCTGGTCGTCTACGAAGAAGAATTTCCCGCCATGGCGATGGAACTAGTGCGCCGTGTTAAAGGTGAGCTGCCGGGCTATTTTGCCGAAAAAGCCGACCAGTTCATCAGCAAATGCCAAGCTAGCGAAGACAACATCCCTAGCCGTAAGGCTTCGCAAAACGCCATCGAAGCATTTTCGGTACTTCTGCCGGAACTTATCGGCGGCAGCGCCGACCTTACCGGATCGAATCTGACTAACTGGTCAGGGTCTACCGCAATCTCAGCTAGTGCCGACGGCAACTATATCTACTATGGCGTGCGCGAGTTTGGCATGTCCGCTATCGCCACCGGTATCGCCCTGCACGGCGGTTTTATCCCCTACACCGCTACCTTCCTGATTTTTATGGAGTACGCCAGAAATGCAGTGCGCATGGCCGCACTGATGGGCCAACAAAGTATTTTTGTGTATACCCATGACTCGATTGGCCAAGGCGAAGATGGCCCCACCCATCAGCCCATCGAACAGTTGGCTAATCTGCGCAGCACGCCCAATATGTCCGTGTGGCGCCCTTGCGACAATGTGGAGTCGGCGGTGGCTTGGAAAGCTGGCCTTGAATATCAAACTGGCCCAACTGCATTGGTTTTTTCACGCCAAAATTTGGCCCACCAAAAGCGCGATGCAGACCAGCTGCAGAATATAGCCAAAGGCGGCTACATTCTTAAAGACTGCGCCGGCACTCCGGCGGTGATCATCATTGCCACCGGGTCTGAAGTTGAAATTTGCCGAGAGGCAACCCTGGCGCTGCAGGAGCAAGGTATTGCTGCCAGATTAGTCTCAATGCCAAGCGTCGATGCCTTTGAGAAACAGGATGATCAGTATCGAGAGTCAGTGCTGCCAGCAGATGTGCGGGCAAGGCTTGCGGTAGAGGCTGCTGGTGTCGACTACTGGCACAAGTTCGTTGGCCTCGATGGCAAGATCATCGGCATGCGCAGTTTTGGTGAATCAGCACCTGGTGGCGCGCTTATGGAGTACTTTGGTTTTACGGCTGACAACGTCATTGAAACAGCGAAATCTCTGCTTGCATAATTTAGCAGCTGGCCGCCAAGGACAACTATTTTGCCATTTCGCTTAGCCATCAACGGGTACGGTCGTATTGGGCGCTGCATTTTGCGTGCCCTGTATGAATCTACAAATTATGCCGATCTCAGCATTGTCGCCCTCAATGATATTGCGGACCCGCGCTCTATTGCACATTTGACTCGCTATGACAGCACTCATGGCCGGTTTTTAGGCAGGGTCGAGGTGTCCGGGAATGAGCTAGAAATTGAAGGGGATAGGATAAAACTGTTTCGCTCCAGCCAAGTTGCAGATCTACCCTGGCATGAAAGCGAAGTTGATTTAGTCATGGAGTGCAGCGGTTCGTTTACCGACCGCAGAACTGCGCAGCAGCATATTGAGCAAGGCGCCAAACGGGTATTGTTCTCCCAGCCCGCTGAGAGCGACGTAGATAATACAATTGTTTATGGTATTAACCATGAGACTCTTAGCGCCACTCAAACTATCGTATCTAACGCGTCCTGCACCACTAATTGCATCGTCCCCGTGCTGCAGGTTTTAGACAGGGAATATGGTATCCAAACAGGGGCGATAACAACTATTCATTCCGCAATGAACGATCAGCCAATCATCGACAGCTACCACGATCAGGATTTACGGAAAACCCGCAGTGCTATGCAGTCAATCATTCCAGTGGAAACCGCGCTCGCCAAAGGCATTGAGAGAATACTGCCCAACTTGGCAGGAAAATTGACGGCTCAAGCGATTCGCGTGCCGACGGTAAATGTCTCAGCCATGGACATTTCAATAAACGTCGAAAGCGCCACGTCGACGGAAAAAGTTATTCAGGCTATCAAGGCGGCGAGCAAGTCTTTACCGGCCAACATACTAGGGTATACCGATGAACCATTGGCCTCCTGTGATTTTAATCACGACCCCCGTTCGGCAATTGTCGATTTGAATCAAACCAAAGTAATCGACGGCCACTTTATCAAAATGTTCGTCTGGTTTGATAACGAATGGGCCTATGCCAACCGCATGTTGGATGTGGCACAGCATATGTGCCGGCTACAACAGAAATAACTAGCGCAAGTTAGATTGAAAACGGCGCCATAAACAAAAAAAGTAAAACAGATCAGATTTAAACAGCGAGCAGCAGAGCATGAGCTTCACCCGTATCGATCAGCTTAACTTAAAGGGCAAACGAGTTCTTATTCGAGAAGACCTCAACGTGCCTATTAGTGAAGGCAAGATAGTTAACGATGCCCGAATTCAGGCGGCCCTACCGACGATTCGATTAGTGCTAGAGCTAGGCGGCCAGCCAATTTTAATGTCCCATCTAGGCAGGCCTAGCGAGGGCGTCGCTATTGAGGATCAGCCTGAATTCTCGCTAGCCCCGGTCGCGGCCTATCTTCAGGCGCTACTGGCAATGCCAGTCACGCTAGTAAGCACTTACTTAGACGGCCAAGCCAGCTTCCCTGAATGGGGCCAGATTTACTTGTTGGAAAATGTTCGTGCCAATGTCGGCGAAGCCGAAAATACCGATACCCTGGCCAAGCAATACGCCGCACTGGCTGATGTGTTTATTATGGATGCATTCGGTACCGCGCACCGCGCTCAAGCCAGCACCCACGGGGTGGCAAAATATGCCAAAGAAGTTTGTGCGGGCCCTTTGCTGGCGAGTGAATTAGACGCACTAGGTAAGTCATTGGAAAGCCCTAAGCGGCCAATGTTAGCCATAGTGGGCGGCGCTAAAGTCTCTAGTAAACTGGCTGTGCTGCAAAGCCTCGCAGCGAAAGTAGATCAGCTTATTGTTGGCGGCGGCATCGCTAATACGTTTTTGGTGGCGGCGGGTTTTAATGTAGGAAAATCACTCCATGAGCCAGAATTGGTTGATGTGGCCAAGCGGTTATTGGCAACCACCAACATTCCGCTGCCCATTGATGTTGTCTGTGCCACGCAGTTTTCAAACGACACCGAGGCCACAACAAAACTGGTTTCCGAGGTGGGTGACGATGATATGATTCTGGACATCGGCCCGAAGAGCATTCAAGTGCTGGCAGATTTAATTGGCTCAATGCAAACAATAATTTGGAACGGGCCGGTGGGTGTATTCGAGTTCGAAAAGTTTGCCAATGGCACTCGCGCTATCGCTCAAGCCGTTGCTGCGAACCAAGGCTTTTCTATTGCTGGCGGCGGAGAAACCGTGACTGCCATTGACCAGTTCGGGGTAACTGACGCAATCTCTTATATATCCACTGGTGGTGGCGCGTTTTTGGAGTATGTCCAAGGCGATGAGCTGCCGGCAGTGCAAATACTTTTGGAGCGCGGGGCAAACCGCTGAGCATAAAAATTTAAGATAAGAACTGTTTATAAATCAAATACCAGACACTGAGGAACGAACATGGCACTCATTAGTTTACGACAACTACTCGACCACGCAGCGGAACATACCTATGGTGTTCCGGCATTCAATGTGAATAATCTAGAGCAGGTTCGCGCCATTATGGAAGGCGCAGACAAAGTGAACAGCCCGGTTATTTTGCAGGCCTCAGCAGGGGCACGAAAATACGCGGGTTCAAATTTCTTAAAACACCTAATACTCGGCGCAATTGAAGAGTTTCCCCATATACCCATCGTCATGCATCAAGACCACGGCGTATCTCCAGCTATTTGCCAGCGTTCGATTCAACTGGGGTTTTCATCAGTCATGATGGACGGCTCACTTGCCGAAGACGGCAAGACCCCCACCGACTATGACTACAACGTAGACGTAACAAAAACCACTGTGGCCATGGCCCACGCCTGCGGCGTGTCGGTTGAAGGCGAGATTGGTTGTCTTGGGTCTTTAGAGACTGGTATGGCCGGAGAGGAAGACGGCATCGGTGCCGAGGGCACTTTGTCGATGGAGCAATTGCTTACTAACCCTCAAGAAGCCGCCGACTTTGTCGCCGCCACTAATGTGGATGCCTTGGCAATTGCCGTTGGCACTAGCCACGGTGCCTACAAGTTTAGCCGTCCACCGACAGGGGACATTCTTGCTATCGGCCGCATTAAAGAGATACACGCAAAAATCCCTAACACCCATTTAGTAATGCACGGTTCGTCTTCTGTGCCACAGGAATGGCTAGCCATTATTAATGAGTTCGGCGGTAAAATACCCGAAACCTACGGTGTGCCAATTGAGGAGATTCAGGAAGGCATCAAGCATGGGGTTCGCAAGGTAAACATAGATACCGATCTTCGGCTTGCCTCTACCGGTGCAGTGCGAAAGTTCCTCGCCGAAAACCCCTCTGAGTTTGACCCTCGTAAATTTTTAATTTCCAGCACAAACGCTATGCGCGATATCGTTATTGCGAGGTTAGAAGCATTTGGCTGTGCCGGGCAAATTTCAAACATCAAAAAAGTCTATACTCTTGAGCAGATGGCTCAACGCTATGCAGACGCCGCGTAAACTTCCGGCTTAGGACAAACTATGTTCACCAGGGCTGATGCAGACTCTATTCGCGGCAGGCTTGGCGAACCGTTTGCCCCCAATAGCTCTTTACCTGACGGATTATTCTCAGACTATTTTTCATTTTACGGCTTTGGGTTGCTCGACTCTTTTCACCGGGCGAGGCACTATGCTGGCAAGGTGCCAGTTGGTAGTAATCAAGTTGTGGTGCAGCATTTTCAATCGGCTGCAGCTAGTGCTAGCGGCACGGTGTTTTTGCTTCATGGCTACTTAGACCATGCTGGTCTGTACAAACACATTATCGACTACTGTCTGAAGCGAAATTTCAAGGTAGTGATTTTCGATCAAATTGGCCATGGCCTTTCGACCGGAGAGCCCGCCAGTATCGACAGTTTCGATAGCTATGCACAAGCTCTACGCCAAGTGCTGCAGCAGGCGTTGAAAGCTGATTTGCCGCGGCCTTGGAATGTCGTTGGCCAAAGCACCGGCGGGGCAGTCATCCTAGATTCACTGCAAAAGCACTACCGGGAAATAACAGATGAGATGGCAAGCTACGTCCTATTAGCGCCCTTGCTGCGGCCATTTGCGTGGAAGAAATCTCGAGTCTTGTTTGCTATGAGCAAGCCATTTATAGCCTCTACCAAACGGGCGTTTTCACAAAATAGTCATGATGAAGAATTTCTGCGTTTTCTCAAGCAGGATGACCCTTTGCAATCAAAGCGCCTGAAACGGGATTGGATTGTCGCCATGATTCATTATCAGCGGGATTTTGCGGCGGCATCGCCGTCAGCGGTACCCCTAAAAATCATTCAAGGTACCGGGGACACTACAGTAGATTGGCAATTCAATATTGACCAAATACAGGCGAAGTTTCCCAATGCGGTGATACATCTGATAGAGCAGGCGAGGCATCATCTTGTGAATGAGAGCCCGCTGTATCGCGACCAAGCCTTCGCGCTTTTAGACGGGTTTTTAATCGAGAGTTAAAACAGAACCCGACAGCGGATTGTGCCGGCAATTTGGTTAAGCTTTTCAATCGCCAAATCGCTGTATTCTTGATCGATATCCATCACAACGTAGCCAACTTCTTCGTTAGTCTGTAAATACTGTGAGCGGATGTTGATTCCAGCAGCGGAAAACAGCGTGTTAATTTCGGCAAGAACCCCGGGTACATTCTTATGAATATGCAAGATCCGGTGGTAGTTTGGGTGTGCCGGTAGGGTTACCTCGGGAAAGTTTACTGAGGTAAAGCTAGAGCCATTGTCGCTGTACTTTGCCAGCTTCTCACTCACTTCCACCCCAATATTCTCTTGCGCCTCCATCGTGCTGCCACCCACGTGCGGGGTTAAAATACAGTTTTCGAACTGTCGCAGCACAGACACAAACTCTTCGTCATTGGACTTGGGCTCAACTGGAAACACATCAATGGCAGCGCCGGCGATTTCATTGCTGGCCAGCTTGGCCGCAAGGGCGTCGATATCTACCACGGTGCCCCTAGAGGCATTGATTAAAATGGCATTGGGTTTGAGCCAAGCAAGCTGTTCGGCGCCGATCATCTCCTTTGTTGCTGAGGTTTCTGGAACATGCAAACTCACAACATCACATTCGCTCATGAGCTGTTTAAGCGAGTCCATTTGTACCGCGTTACCAAGAGGCAACTTAGTGACCACATCGTACAGGAACACTTTCATGCCCATGCCTTCGGCAAGCACGCTAAGCTGGGAGCCGATATTGCCGTACCCCACAATACCCAACTTCTTGCCTCGAGTTTCGAAAGAGCCTTTTGCGGCTTTGTCCCAAACCCCTTGATGCAATAGAGCGTTCTTTTTCGGAATGCCTCGCAGTAATAATATGGCTTGGCCTATGACCAGCTCAGCGACACTTCGGGTGTTGGAAAAAGGCGCGTTGAATACCGGGATACCCCGCACCAAGGCCGCTTTTAGATCCACTTGATTTGTGCCAATGCAAAAGCAGCCTACCGCCATTAGCTTATTTGCCGCCTCGAAAATCTCTTCAGTAAGCTGGGTTCTGGACCGGATACCTATGAAATGAACCCCATTAACTTTGGCTTTCAACTCCGCAGGGCCCAGGGATGTCTTTAGACTCTCAATATTGGTGTATCCAGCCTTTTCCAGCGCGGCGATGGCGCTTGGGTGCACACCTTCCAGCAGGAGGAACTTGATTTTACTTTTTTCAAAAGAGGTCGAAGTCAGCATAGGTCTAAATATTCACTAAACGGGTTAAAAAAGGACTACAGCAATGGTAATCCATGCTCTAAAATCGAGCGCATGGTAACATACTCGCCGTGATTGATGTGGCGAAATCTAGCAACTTATTGCTGTATAAACCCGAATAAAATTTAAAACCCGCACTAATTTTAAAACCCGCACTAATTTTGAAACACGCACTACAGGAAGCCTGACCCGATGAATTGTTCTGCCGCCGAGCTTATAGCCAAGCTTGAAGAAATTGTAGGTACCCCTTGGGTTAAAACCAGTGAAGACGATAAGCAGCGCTACGGCCGTGATTGGACGCGAGCCTATACCATTGACCCGGTTGCCGTGGCTTTGCCTGACTCCATAGAGGCGGTGCAGGCGATTGTTCGTCTAGCCAACGAAGTTGGGGTTGGCCTGGTGCCATCTGGCGGGCGCACAGGCTTGAGCGGCGGTGCGGTGGCTTCCAATCAAGAACTTGTGGTGGCGTTTGATCGCATGAATCAAATCTTGGACTTCAGCGAATCAGACCGTCAGGTAATCTGCCAGCCTGGTGTGGTTACTCAGCAGCTGCAGCAGTTTGCCCAAGACAAAGGTTTGTATTACCCGGTCGACTTTGCCTCGGCCGGGTCGAGCCAAATTGGTGGCAACATTGCCACCAATGCCGGCGGCATTAAAGTGATTCGCTATGGCATGACTCGAAGTTGGGTTGAAGGCCTAAAAGTCATCACCGGTAGTGGTGAGCTGCTAGAACTAAATCGGGGCCTTGCTAAAAATGCCACCGGCTATGATCTAAGGCATCTGTTCATTGGCTCAGAAGGCACCTTGGGTTTTATTGTTGAGGCGACTATTAGCCTGTGCAGCCAACCACGCGATCCCTGTGTGTTATTGCTCGGGGTGGCAAACATGCAGGCGACAATGCCGGTGCTGGCTAAGTTTAGAGACGGCCTGAACTTAACCGCTTTCGAATTTTTTTCCAACAAAGCACTGACCCACGTGGTGAATGAAAAAGGCTTGAAGAAGCCATTCGATGAAGACTGTCCTTTCTACGTGCTTATCGAGTTTGAAAACCTGGCCGAACGTGACATGGAAATTGCAATGACACTATTCGAAGAGTGTATAGAAGCTGGATGGGTCAGCGATGGAACTATCAGTCAGAATCTGAGTCAGGCCAAAAACCTGTGGCGACTTCGAGAAGACATTTCAGAAACCATTGCGCAGTTCACCCCCTACAAAAATGACATTTCTGTGAAAGTAAGCAAGGTGCCCCAATTCCTTGAACAGGTGGATGAGCTAGTGGGCAAAGCCTACCCCGATTTTGAGATAATCTGGTTCGGCCATATCGGCGACGGCAACGTTCATTTAAACATTCTTAAGCCTGAGGCGATGGCAGCCGCTGAGTTCTTTGCTGAGTGCGGTAAAGTCTCAAAATGGATATTTGAAATTGTCCAAAAGCATGGTGGCAGCGTATCCGCCGAGCATGGCGTCGGGCTTCTGAAGAAGCCCTATCTTAGTTACTCCCGCAGTGAATCTGAACTTGGGTTTATGAAAGCTATTAAACAAGTATTTGATCCAAACCGAGTTATGAATCCTGGGAAGATCTTTGATCTGGATTAGACTTACATTTTGAAGGGGCAAATGGGAGAAAAATTGTAGGAACCTTCAGGCAGAACCGATAATTTAGTTACAATTTGCGACAATAAGTGTTTCCATCTAGATTCTATAGGGCGTAAACTATTTTCAGGTCAGTTGAGACCGACGAGTCGCTTAGCGGTTCGAACTTTTATCTATAAGCACGAGAGCTATATGTCAGAGTCAGTAGAAGGTACAGTTAAGTGGTTTAACGACGAGAAAGGTTTTGGTTTTATTGAGCAAGAAGGTGGCAAAGATGTGTTCGTACACTTCAGTGCTATCGGCGGTTCTGGAAGAAAAACCTTGGTTGAAGGACAGAAAGTAACGATGGAAGTTACGCAGGGTCAGAAAGGCCCTCAAGCTGAAAACGTAAATCCCCTTTAGAACCGATTAGATCTAGGTTGTTCTGCCAGGAGTAGCTCTTGGCAGCGGTGACTTGGAAATAAGTCAAAATTATTAAGGCTCTGTAATATTGAGCCTGATGCTTTTTTTTGTTTCTAATTATCGCCAGCCTGGCTTCTAAGCCTAGACT
>JBLGBD010000112.1:0-10656 GCA_047617585.1 Pseudohongiellaceae bacterium
CATTGCCGGCAAGTATACCTCAGGTAAACAGGACGAGTCTTAGATACTCAATCAGAAAAAGCAGAAGCTGCCTGGCTTGTGGATTCCCGGTGTTACTTCCTTGCGGGGGCTTGCCCGGTGTCTTACTCAGTGCCTCAACGGTGTTTCCCGGTGTCGGTGTTTTCAAGTGTCGGTGTTTTCAGCTGTCGGAGTAATTCCCCAACACCATTTGTAACCTTTGCCAATTACCTCAACACCATTTGTCACCAACGGCCCCTATACCATATGTCCCCTTAGCTTGACTCACACTTGAAAACTTAGCTTAGTTCAAGCCTGCTGCTTTGGCCTAATTTTCCATGCCCGTAACCCATCAAGGGCAACGCAACTGAGACCGTTTTTTGGTCAATGTTGCCGTTTATCATTTAACTAAAATATAGGAGCTATGTTTCCCGGTGTCAGTGCCGGAATCGGTCCCGGTGTCGGAATAATTACTCCAACACCATATGAGACTCCCAACCCGGCTCGGGACACGGGCCCAATTTAACCTAGCCAAGGTAGACTGGATTTAATGTTTGTAGGACATTTCAGCCTTTTTGCGCATGAAGTCTGCAATTTAAGCCCCGTTCAGAGCTAAATAGCGCCTGTTTAGGGCTGCAAACAAAAGTAATCCTTTCCTAACCATGCCCTAACAGGGGATAATGCGCCGCGAATACTGCACACAAAGCAAGCAACGACCTCTATTTTACTCGATATCTTATTAGCACTGAATCCTCACGTAGTCCGTCGGCATTCTGTATTTATTAACTGGCTGACTCTCGCAGCGCCAACCACAAGGCATCACTGATGACTATTCTAGACACTCCTTCTTTCGCCGATTTGGCACTTTCAAGCGACGTGCTCAAGGTACTGCATGAGGTAGGATACGAAACTCCTTCACCCATTCAGGCGAAAATGATTCCCCTGATGCTTGAGGGCCGCGACGTCGTGGGCCAAGCTCAAACCGGCACCGGCAAGACTGCCGCGTTTGCCTTGCCAATTTTGACTAAGCTCGACATGAAACAGAAAGATCCGCAGGTTTTGGTGCTAGCACCCACGCGAGAATTAGCCATTCAAGTGGCAGAAGCCTTTCAGCGCTATGCAGCCCACTTAAAAGACTTTCATGTGCTGCCTGTCTATGGCGGACAAGACTACAGCGGTCAAATTCGGGCGCTCAAAAGAGGCGTTCACGTTGTGGTGGGCACACCCGGTCGGGTTATGGATCATATGCGACGTGGCACCTTAAAGCTCAACCAGCTCACAACTCTGGTATTGGACGAAGCAGATGAAATGCTGCGCATGGGCTTTATAGACGACGTTGAATGGATACTTGAACAGACTCCGCCCACCCGGCAGATCGCCTTATTCTCGGCCACCATGCCAACTCAGGTTCGAAAAATAGCCAACCAATACCTGAAAAACCCAATTGAAGTCACCGTTGAGATGAAAACTGCGACCGCGCCTTCGATTCGCCAGCGATTCTGGCCTGTCAGCGGCATGCATAAGCTCGATGCCCTGACCCGGATACTCGAAGCAGAAGATTTCGACGGCATGATAGTTTTCGTTCGCACCCGAGTAATCACAATTGAGCTGGCCGAAAAGCTATCCGCTCGCGGCTTTGCGGCAACAGCCCTCAATGGTGATATCCCTCAAGCTCAGCGGGAACGGACTATCGATCAGCTCAAAAAAGGCAAACTCGACATTCTGGTTGCCACCGACGTCGCTGCAAGAGGCCTGGATGTCGAACGCATAAGCCATGTTATCAACTACGATGTGCCCCATGATACCGAGGCTTACATTCACCGGATTGGCCGCACCGGCAGAGCGGGTCGCGCCGGCGACGCGATTCTCTTCATTGCGCCAAGAGAACGTCGCATGCTGTCTGCTATCGAGCGGGCGACTAACCAAAAAATCGAAATGATGGAATTACCGTCTACCGATCTCATCAACGACAAACGCATTCAGCAGTTTAAGAAATCAATCACCGACAAACTGGCCTCGGAAGACCTAGGGGTTTTCGCTGAACTGATTAAACAGTATCAGGCAGATACCAACATTCCTATTGAGGATATCGCTGCTGCACTGGCAAGCTTAGTCCAAGGCGACTCACCACTGCTGCTAAGCCACAAACCGGTGCCCAAATCTAAGACCTCATGGGAGTCCAATACTCGCGAAGACACCCACAGTAAAGGCAAACGCGGCAAACGTGAAGGTGGCAATGAACGCCCTCGGCCGCCCCGCCGCGATGGCCCGCCCCAAGCTGGCTCTGAAAGATACCGAATTGAAGTGGGTCATATCCATAAAGTGATGCCGGGCAACATCGTGGGCGCCATCGCCAATGAGACTGGTATCGACAGCAAGGATATTGGCCGCATCTCAATTTTTGATGCACACAGCACTGTAGACTTACCGAAAGACATGCCAGCTGACGTATTCCAAATTTTGAAGAAAGTTTGGGTTGGTGGACAGGCACTTAGCATCAGTCGGTTTGATGAATCTGCTGGCAGCAAAGGCAATGAAGGTGATTCAAGAGGCAGCTCACGCCCACCGATAAAGCCAGCGCGCAAACGTGAACCAGAATTTGCCGACAATCCGATAAAGAAAAAGCCGCGCAAGGCCAAACCCGCTAAAAGCAAAGATGCCAAAGCCGGCGCGCCTAAAAAATCCAAGCCGCCCAAAAAGCGCGCGCCTAAGGTCTAACACTCCAGCTCCGGCGTTTCAATTTTTCAAGCCCTGCATTTTGGCATCATTACTTCAACACTGTAATGAATCTGTCAAAGTGCAGCCGCTACAATTGGGGGCTGAGCTAAAAGGAGATCATTGATGGCCGCACCTACCTCAAAGCAATTAAAGCCGAACCGCGGCATAGCCGATAGTCGACTGCGCTGCAACGCTGTTTTAGTTCTAGCCTTGTCCCTTGTGTTTAGCCATCACCAGCTCGCTGCCCAAGCAAACGACAGCGCTCTTATTTTTGCCGTAGTCGGCGATGTCCCTTATGGCGATAAAGCTTTGGCCCAGTTTCCAGAATTAGTTGCCTCTATTGAGGCCTCTGCGGCCGAATTCGTGATTCATCTTGGTGATATCAAGGGCGGTTCTGCCAGCTGTTCGGATGAAATGATTGCAAGCCGTATCCAAGCCATTGACGCGATTAAAAAACCAACCGTCTATATTCCTGGCGACAATGATTGGACCGATTGCCACCGCCGCCGCGCCGGCAGATTTTCGCCGCTGGAACGGCTGGGGTTTCTTCGTCAACAAGCTTTTAAAGTCACAGGCCAGAGCCTTGGCCAGCCCTTTTTGGCTGTAGAGTCTCAAGCAAGCCAAGCCGGCTTCGAAGAATTTCCTGAACACCAGCGTTGGACCCAAAACAACACCGCATTTATCGCACTGCATGTATTGGGCTCAGCCAATGGGTTTGAAGGTTTTAGCGGCAGAACCCAAGCCGACGACGCCGAGGCAGTAAGGCGGATCGAAGCCAGTATTGCCTGGCTGCGCTCGAGTATGGAGCTGGCCATAAACACCAATGTAGCAGCCATTGTGGTGGCTATTCATGGCAATCCATTCGCGTTGTCCCCCTCCAGAGCAGCACGCTATGACATGCACCCCTATGCGGCCCTTTTAGCTCAGCTTAAGCAGCAAAGCGTAAAATTCGGCAAACCGGTTTTGCTAATCCATGGCGATACCCACAGCTATAAGTTCGACCAACCCTTTACCGAAATCGGTTCCGACGCCGTGCTGACTAATCTGTACCGGCTTGAGGGTATCGGCGATCCGGCCATTGGCTGGGTGGAGACCTCTGTAGATTCAAATAGTTCTCAAGGATTCAGTGTAATCCCCCACTACATTAGCCGTTAATCCAGGGTCTTCAGCCTGCAACTCACCATTGCTATTAGCGGCGCAATAACCCAACCCCTTAGATGCATCGATTCAAGATTAATTTGTCGATTGCACTGACCAAGTACTTATGGCGGCCCCCGCCAGCGCATGCGCCAGCAAAGCTAGAACGCAGGCTGAGAGGCTAGGCTTTGACGTCTTGCTCACAAAAAATCCTAAACTCCATTGGCTTGCCGATGCAACCCAAATTCTGTTTTACGCCGAGTGAATTAGTAAGTAGAGTCAATGTTTTGCCAATTCGGGAGTTCACTTTTGCCAGTATCAATAGACGACGTGATTCCAGATGCTAGAGACGGTTTAAACCGCAAGGAGCGCGTTATTCTTTATTGCCTGCATCAAGCGCAGAAAGAATTTGTCGGCCGCAATGTACCTACCGCTCTGCTTTATGGCCGGGTGATTGAGCACATGGATATGTCACAGTCAGAGTTTCAAACCATACTGTCTCGAATGGCCGGGCTGACCCGGGACACTTAGCAAAATACTTGAGCTTCCAGCGCCCAGTTTCTGCCTTGAGTCTTGAACTAAAAGTCCTAAGCACTAAGTAGTATTTTTTAAGACCTAAGTACTATCTTTTAAGACCCAAGTACTATCTTTTAAGACCCAAGTACTATCTTTTAAGACCCAAGTACTGTCTTTTAAGACCCAAGTACTATGTTTTAGGAGCTAAATAATATGTTTTAAGACCTAAGCAAATCGTCTCCAACATTGCTTAGGATGCTGCAACCAAGTACTCGTTTTCAACCCATCATTGCCGGTCAGAGTTTATGCACAAGCTACTCAGTCTTCTTGTCGGTATTGGATTATTCCTCGCCCCGCTGCTAACTGTGCAGGCGCAATCCGCCGCCGTTGCTGGTCGGGTTACCCTGGCTGTGCAAGAGGTTGTGGTGCAAAATAGCAGCAGCGCTCGCAGTGTCGAAAGACGCGCCGAAATTTATGTGGGCGAGACTATTGGTACTAAAAATAGGGAGTACGCTATTCTGCGCATGAGTGACACCGCACTCCTTGCCCTCAGCTGCAGCACAACCCTAGAAATTGAACGCTATTCTTACGAGCAAAGCCAAAGCGATACCGTCTCTTTGAACCTAATCGCAGGCCGCCCGTGCACCATCGTCGGATCGATCAGCGCAAAAGATTCAACTAAGTATCGGTTGAGGGCATCAAACTCTTGGGTAAGTTCAAACGCTGCAGACTTTGCTGCCGCAGTACTAGACGATGACGCGGCCTATTTCGGCGTTTTTGACGGCTCTATCACGCTGAGCAACCGCTTCGGAACTCTAGTCCTTGGCAGAGATGGCGATGCCGACTTCGCTCGAGTGGAGCCCGGTGAACCGCCGGTGGCTCTGCTGATTTACCCACAGCAATTGAATACGCTATCGATCTCAACCAATAGCACACCGAACACAGCTAACACATCCAATACATCTAACACATCACAAACAAATTCGAGCTGTCCATAAAGTAACGGCTCAAAAAAACCATCCCAGCAATTCCACCGTAAACCCTTACTGCGACCCACAAAAACCAGTAGCCACTGCAATGCCTAGCTTATTAAGATGCTGAGCTGTTGTAGGCCTGCGCCAACTTACTAAATTGTGCCCCAACCATGACTCAGCCAATACTCCAACAACGTGCAATCGCCGCTCTCAAAAATTCATTCATCGCAGACTCCTTGGCGATGCCAGTGCACTGGTATTACAACCCGGGCGACATCTTCAAACAGTTTCCAGGGGGCATAAGCCAGTTTGAAGATGCACCTGGGTTTCACCCTTCCTCGATCATGTCCCTGCATTCAACTGCGCAGGGCGGCAGAACCTCAGCAGCTAAAAACGCCACGCTGGAAATTGTCGGTGATGTCATACTTCGCGGCAAACGGCAGTATTGGGGGGTCGCCAATCAGCATTATCACCAAGGCATGGAAGCGGGCGAAAATACCCTCAATGCTCACTGCGTCAGAGCGCTTTTGCGCAGCCTAGCAAATGAAGAGAGAGTGTATAGCCGAGATGCTTTCTTGGACGCTTATATCGACCTCTTAACCGCCAGTGAACCTCAACACCCGGACACCTATGCCGAATCCTATCACCGAGGTTTTTTTGCCAATTTGGAAGCAGGGAAAGATGAGTACGAATGTGGCGCAGTCACCCACGACACCGCCTCTGTTGGTGGCTTGGTGACTATCGGGCCACTGGCTTTAATCTGCTTGCTCGAAGGCAATTCGTTAACTCAGGTTCAAGCAACCTGTAGATCCCACTTAAAGCTTACCCACCCTGATGAAGAATTGGCGCTAGTCAGCGATTATTACGTTGAACTGCTGCAGCGATTACTTACTCGAGATTCCGCATCAGCGCGGGACATCATTGCCGATATCGCCAGCCGAAGTATTGGCTTAAAGCTTGCTGAACTTGCGGCAAAAAAACGCAGCGACTTTGAAATAGTCGGCGGCCTATTCACATCAGCCTGCTATATTTCTGGCTCATGGCCAAGCGTACTTTACTTTGCTTATACATATGCTGATGACACTTTGGCGGGGCTTCTAGCCAACACCAATGTAGGCGGCGACAATGTGCATCGCGGCTCGGTCTTAGGGCTTATTTTGGGGCTAATGACAGGATCGGCGTTGGACGCCCTGTTTACACAATTGAAAGATGCTACGCAGATTGAGCGAGAAATCGGTTTAGTCTGTCACCACGGGTAGCTTGCCTGGCATGCCCCATTCTGCCCATGAGCCATCGTACACGGACAGGTTCTGATAACCCCCTGCGTAGGCTGCAAGGGTGAGAACACAGGCTGTGATGCCCGATCCACAGCTGGTAATGATGGTTTGGTGTTTAGTCGCTTTGTTGGCAAACAGGGCTTCAAGCTCGGCTGGGGTTTTTAGAAAGCCATCGCTGAGCACCTCGGCAAATGGCAAGTTACGGGCATTTGGCATATGGCCCGAACGAACCCCCGGCCTTGGCTCCGGTGCAGTGCCGACAAAGCGCCCTGCCGAGCGCGCATCGATAATAGAAAACTGTTCATCTTGAGTGGCCTTCAGTACCTGCTCGAAATCGCAAAATAAATGCTCTTGCGCGGCTGCTTTAAAATCCCCCTCATCGCCTGCAAGCTCAAGCTGATCACTCACCGAGTTGCCGGCAGCGATCCATGCTGGTAAGCCGCCGTCCAATACAGCCACTTGGCTATGACCCATGGCTTTTAACATCCACCACGCTCTCGGGCTTGCGTACAGCCCCACATCATCATACACAACGATAATACTGTTTTGGTTAATCCCTAATTCACGAGCCTTGGCGGTAAACAGCTCAGGCGATGGCATCATGTGGGGTAGTGAGCTATTGGGTTTGCAAATTTCTTTGTCGTAATCGAAACGGCGAGCGCCAGGTATAGCCCTAAAAGGGCCTTGACTATTTATGGATACAAAACCAGGCACTACTGGCGGTACCGAGGCATCTAACACGATTAAGTTAGCAGTACCCAAGTTTTCACTGAGCCAGCGAACATCAACTAAAGGAGTAGGCAAACCCATTTCAGCACCTTAGAGAGTGTATATTAAGTTAAAGCAGCGACGCAAAATCGATCAGCTTGCTTTTAAGCTTGGTCGCATTTTGCGGCCCAATGCGTATCAGCTGTTTGTGGACCTGCTGCAGGTTTTCAATACTGGAATCAGCATACAAATACATTACCGAAGGTTTCACCAACTGATATGGCCCTGGCACTTCTTGGCTATTAACAACAACATTAATGGCTTTGCGTAGGGTGTCATCGAAATTCTCATCACGAAACCCAATCTCAGTAAATGCCTGTTGAAACAATGGTGACAATAGACGGTACAGGGTCAGTGCAGTTTCAGTATCCACCGCTATGAACGCAGCGATAACCTGATCGAAACGAGCATGGGCTTCAGCATCCATGACGAAAAGATTGTCATCGATGTTGCGCACTGGCATAGGAGTTTGAATTGGCTTGTAGGGCAAGCCTGTCTGAGGAAACCCTCCGCGGGAAAGGTTCTCAACAAAAACCACAAATTTTCTAACCAGCTGATCCGAGGCTAAATATCTGACAAGCTGCGCACCATTGGCCAACGCAGTAATCTGTGACACCACAAATCGATCACTGTTATTCAATGCCGGCAAGCGCGGGGAAGCGGCAGCTGGCTCCGCTTGAGGGCGCTCAATCTCTTGAGGCATCGGCGCTATTTCCGGCTCGACAACGGCGACTGCTGCAGGCTCAGCTGCCGGGCGAAAAATAGACGTCGGCAGTGGTGACGAACGCTCAGGGTTGGGCGCAACAGATTCAGGCTCGGCTTGCACCGGCGCGGCTATCGCCACCGTCGTGCGCCCCAGCGGGGCTTCAAACGTTGCCGCGGTATAGATTAGATACAGCATGGTGCCTACTGCCACAGCAGCTACAGCCCAAATCCCTATTTTCGACATGGTTTACTCCAATCCTTTAACAAGATTCGATATTCTTACATATAGCGCAGGACGCCACAACGCGGCACACTTCTAAGCGGAATTTAGCGGCTTAATAGGCTTTTGCTTATACTGCGCACTTGAGTTAGTCGCAAAGGAGCACAAATTCGTTTGCATAAAAAACCCGATTACAGCGAAGTAATCGGGTTTTTGTACTCGATCCAGTCTCAAACACGTGTCTAGATTTTAGGAAAACCTAAATCTTCCATGGTTTGCACTAGGTCTTTTCCGGCCGTTGCAGGCTTGGTCGACTTATCTATCTTTAATACTGTGCCGTCTGTGCCTATGTAATAGGTCCAGCGATTTGCAAAGCCTGCTCCCATGAGAGCGCCATAAGCACCCACCATTTCTTTGCTAGGGTCAGCAAGGATTGGGAAGCCAGCCGCATGCTCTGCAGCAAAGGCAGTATTGTCTTCTAGCGTATCTACACTAGCCATAAAATATGCAACGTCGAAACTTGTAATTTCTCTAGCACTGTCACGCAGCGCTTTACATTGCATAGTTCAGCCACCAGTAAAGGCTTTTGGAAAGAAAGCAATGACTACAGGTTTTTCTCCAGCAAACTGAGAAAGACTGTATGTCATGCCATCGGATGCCTGAAGTTGAAAATCGGGCGCTTTATCACCCACTTCCAACGCCAAGGCAAATTGGCTGCTAAGAGTAACTACAGCAACAACTGCTGCAGCTAACACCTTATCTAGCCCTTTGGCAAAATAGGACATATTTATCTCCGGTTATGAACTAAAGTTGAACAGCAGTCCAACTGAGACTGTTGTACCGAAAGTTATACGAAAATTCCAGCAAATTTAGATTACTGACCCTGCAGACCCAATGCAGCGGGCCAAACCCCATTGAAACTGCCATATTTAGTCTAAAACCCGAAAATCCGCCGCTCTGAGCGCTGCAGTTGAATGGATTCAGTCTCAAGAGTGGCGATTTGAGAATCTAGCTCGAGCTTATCGGCTTCGGACAGTGACGTGCTGGAGTAACGAATTTCACGCAGTCGCTCTACAGACAAATCAATTTCTCGGGTATATCTGCGCAGCTCCATGTTTTTAGCATCCTGTTGTGACTGCCGGTAGCGGGGGTTTTCTACCTGGACGTTGACGCATTGGCGCACCGACTGGCCTTGAGAATTAACCCTATTTTGGCAACGGGTTTCAGTCACATAAGCACTTGCCGTGCCATTGAATGCTGCCGCCGGGGTTCTTGCGATGGCGCGAGCTAGCACCAAATCTGCGTCAGTTTTGCCGGTTATAATCTGTCGCAGTGAGGCGGACTCAACGTCCGATTGGCTTTCTATTTTTTCAAGCGCGACAGCATAAAAGTTGCTTAGCTCAGTTGCTGTATCCATCAACGCGCTTGAGCTTTGATCGAGAATATTTTCTTTTACAACCCGCAGCTTCCATTGACCATACTTCTGTATTGTCTGCAGGTAGCTGTCATCACCTAGGGCAAACGTCCTGCTAGCCACAAAGTACTCAAGCTCATGCAAACGATCGACCGCGTCCCAGCTCTGCGCTAGCGATTGATTTTGCATTAGGGCGTGTATTATTGGCAGCTGCTCTTCACTGTAAAGACCTGTGTTAATGCGTGCCACTTGGAGTGCGTCGTTGTAGAGTTTGACCGCATTCTCATAGTCTTCAATTTCGAGATAAAACCCTGCAAGGTCAGAATATAATTCCTGCAGCTGCGGCGCATAAACACCAAGCTCACTTTGCAAATTTTCAATCGCCTGGGTGCGCAGATCGAGCTGTCGGCTAATTTCAATGGCTCGTGCCCGAGCAGCAGCTAGCTCTTCTTCGGTTGGCTCTTGAGCCATATCGAGCTGAGTTTCCGGGTCTGGCTGGCTTGAATTATCAATTACGATCTCAATATCGGGTTCAAATTCAATTTGCGCCACCCCAGCTGACGCAATACCCATCATAGTGCTAAACACTAACAAGCGCTGCAATGCGGCGGGCGCAAAAGCCGTTAGTAGACTGCAAATAATAGATTGCCGATCATTTAAATTCATGGCTTGAGTGTAATAGTTAATGGTTGAAGTTGCAGCCACTACCGGTTCTAGCTGCGAACAATTTATAGGCAACACAAATCGATAGACAAAAAGCCAGACCGATTTAACCCCAACACAATAGTGATGGTAAAGCTAAAGGAATTACCAAACTACAGTGTTAGTAATTTATAAACCCAGCAGGCTGAATTGGCCCTGAATGGGCAGCGTAATACTTTAATCAGCAGCCAGTTAGCCATCTAACTGGCTGCTTGGGGGGAACTAAAA
>JBLGBD010000113.1:0-10598 GCA_047617585.1 Pseudohongiellaceae bacterium
CCCAATGATACCCCATAATTTGACCATGAGTTTTACTGGCGCGGCAATGCTGTGGGTTGGGTGGTTCGGCTTTAATGCGGGCAGTGCTTTAGCCGCCGACGGCAGTGCAGGAATGGCCCTTTTAGTCACCCATCTATCTGCTGCAACAGGTGCATTGACATGGATGATTATTGAATGGCTTAAATACGGAAAACCCAGCGGCCTTGGCGCAATCACAGGCATGGTAGCTGGGCTTGCGACAATCACTCCAGCATCAGGCTCGGTTGGCCCAGCTGGCGCATTGTTAGTTGGCTTAACCGGAGGCATTGTTTGTTATGGCTGCACCAACTTTCTTAAACTGACTTTGCGTATTGATGACTCATTGGATGTATTTCCAGTCCATGGCATCGGCGGTATCGTTGGCACTCTTTTAGCAGCAATTTTAGTGTCATCAGACTTAGGAGTTTTTAGCGGAAATGGCTATGCTGACGGTATGTCTATGATGTCTCAGCTTGGAGTGCAAACAATCGGTATTTTGGTAACCGCGCTCTACACTGCAATTGTTACTTTTTGGTTGATCAAATTGGTGTCTCTAATGACCAATGGTATTCGCGTTAGTCAAGATCAAGAGCAAGTTGGTTTGGATATTACTGATCACGAAGAGAAAGGGTATTCAATGTAGATACAGCCCTGTCAAAAAGAGCCGGCGCTTAGACTTAAGCTGCCGGCTTTTTTATGGGTTGGTTGCTAGGGCGTCTTCTTCAAGGTGGTTATTGCGTAAACCAGCTTATTGCCGTCCATATCGGTAAAGTGAGTGGCAATGAGACAGGTACTCTTGCTATCCCTTATCAGCTCGCCTTTTAGCAAAAAGCGCGGCCCAAGCACTGGCGCAAAATAATCTATTCGCATGTTAACAGTGGCTGACCATTTGAACTGAGATTGTTCGGTGAACAGAGTTCGCACAGTGTATATGGAAATCATATCAACATAGGTGCCGGTAAACCCTCCAAACAATTGATCCCGAGGGTTTAGAAGGTGTGCTGGCAAATGCGCATCAACTTCTACCAAACCAGGCTGCTCAGTTAAAACTCGCCACTTCGCAGCCTCCACCAAATCCCCAGCGTTATGGCCAGGCTTCATAAAAATAGGTCGACTATCATTCGGCGCTGATGTTTCGCTCACTTCACTACTCCCACGGGCAAAATTCGCAGGCACAGTAACCCATGACTTCTATTCTGTAAAGGTGGCGCGTGCCCCCGTTAGCCCGATAGGGCAAGTAGCCCACGCGCTGATAACAGCGTGCGCTTTAGTTACTCTAAAGAGGCCTACGAGGTAGCTCTACCTGCAGTAATTCCAAGCTCTGTCAACATTAGCCTTTTTGACCAATCGAACTGGCGAAATTGTGCAATTATCCGCATAAAAGTGCGAGACAAACTGTAACCCACTGATTTTATTTGATATAAAAATATGGCACAGCATTTGCTAAATAACTACAAAGGGGTGAGAAACTCAATGATTTGAGCCACAGCCTCACTAAATTAAACCAAAACTCCTAGAGGGAATATCATGCAAACAGTTGACCACACAGTTAGATTAGGCACAGCCTCAATCCTTGCCTTATTTCTCGCAGGGTATGTAAGCACAGCCCATGTTCAAGCCAATGAAGTGCAAGACATATCAAAAGTAAACAGTGCCATCCGTATCGATGCCAACGAACACGTGGGCGATGTTTCATCCGTCAATGGCAGTATTAGAATCAGATCAGGCGCAATGGCTGCCGACATTGGCACAGTCAATGGTGGTATCGAGATCGAAGACGGGGCAGCAATAGGCACTGCTGGCACGGTCAATGGGGGCATCAGTGTGGGGGAAAGTGTCACCGTACAAGGCTCGTTAGAAACTGTGAATGGCGGCATAGGTGTTGGCGCAGCCTCTGATATTGCTGACACTATCAGTACGGTCAACGGCACAATCAGACTCCGCCGTGTTCATGTAGGTGCAGACGTTAAAACGGCAAACGGTGACATAGAAATCAAAGATGGCTCGGTCATTGATGGCGACGTAATCATCAGGGGTAACTCTTCGTGGCTAAGCCGAGTGCTCTCCATAAACACCAAACCGTCAGACTTGCTGATCGATGAATCCTCACAAGTCAAAGGAGACATTCATCTTTATAAAGAAGTAAACTTAAGGATTGAAGAAGGCGCCAAAGTAGGTCGAATAATCGAGCACTTCTAAGCAATCGCCACTTAATAACAGACAAGTTATTCAAGCACGAGGAAGACAACTGAACCTACGAGTGAGATTTTTGACCCAGCTAAACTGCTCACCCACCATCGACAGGTGAGTAGTTTAGAGTAGGAATGTCCGCCAAAAATGTTTTAGTTGGAATTTTATAAAGCCTGCAACAAGTTCAATTGAACCGACTTAGTCTTGTTTCCGCTCGTAATGCCCCATGAGCATGCCAGTTGCCAAAACGTGGCCGTCGATAGCCTCAAGTAACTGTTCTTTGTTCAAGCCTTGTTCTAGATTTAGTGCAGCATCCAATGCATAGACTCGGTAGTGGTAGGCATGCAGTTTGCCATCCACTGGTGGGCGCGGGCCAAAATACCCTGTGCGGCGCAAACCATTAACACCGTTGATCATACCTTCTAAGCCGGGCATACCCTCCACAACAGGCTCAGTGCTCATGCCTGCAGGTAACCCCGAAGCCGTTGCTGGTATGTTATAGGCCACCCAATGCACAAATGGGCTAGGCATAGGCACAACAGGGTCATCCCCAACAAGGGCAAGCTGCACCGTGCCGGCTGGTAAATCACTCCAGCTTAAGTCTATCGACACATTGTCGCCATAGGCCGTATTCACCTCTGGCACAGTGCCATGATGGGCAAACGCAGAGCTTGTTACAGTAATGGTATCTTCCATTTCGGCAGCCAATGCCAAGTTACACAGTATTGCAAGTGTCACACCAACAGCACCTACTAAGGCACGTATTTGTAAGCTATTAGTCATTATTATGATCCTCAATTTATGGGTTTCAGATATTTTACTTAACTTAATTTAGAGTATATTTTTAGGTTCTGCCGTGGCGTATGGAGCAATTTCTGCTCGATCTCGCAATAAGAACTTTTGGACTTTACCAGTAGAGGTTTTTTCAATCGGACCAAATACTACTTTCTTTGGGATTTTGAAACCAGCTAGCTCTCCACGGCAGTAGGCTATGATCTCAGTGGCATCTAACTGTGCGCCCGGCTTAAGACTAACAAATGCGCAGGGTACTTCACCCCACTTTTCATCAGAACTCGCCACCACAGCCGCTTCGAGAATCTTGGGGTGCTTGAACAAAACAGACTCTACCTCTAAAGATGAAATATTCTCCCCACCAGAGATAATAATATCTTTTGAGCGATCTTTAATCTGCACATAGCCATCATCATGCCACACCGCCAAATCACCGGAATGGAACCAGCCACCGGCAAAACAAGCAGCCGTGGTTTTGGGATTCTTAAGATACCCTTTCATCACAAGATTGCCACGCATAAATATTTCACCCATGGTGACTCCGTCTTTTGGCACCGGCACCATAGTCTCGGGGTCGGCAACCATAAGCTCATCCTGCAGAGGCGCTCTCACGCCCTGCCGCGCCAACAGTTCAGAACGCTCACCAACCTCAAGGCTGGCCCAACTTTCTTGTGGCGCACAGACCACACAAGGACCATAAGTCTCTGTTAATCCGTAGACATGGGAGACCGCAAACCCCATATTCTCCATGCCAGCAATAACAGCTGCCGGCGGCGCCGCACCTGCGGTCATGGCGCTAACTTGATGCTCAATCCCCTGCTTCAGCTCATCGGCTGCATTAATCAATGTGTTAAGTACAACTGGCGCGCCACAAAAATGTGTGACCTGATGCTTTTTAATAGCTGCATAAATAGCCTCATCCCTAACATGGCGCAGACACACACTAGTCCCTATCATGGCAGCCAGACTCCAAGGGAAGCACCAGCCATTGCAGTGGAACATAGGCAATGTCCATAAATAGATTGGATGCGCTGTCATTCCCCAACAAAGCACGTTAGAAATTGAATTTAGGTAGGCTCCGCGGTGATGAAACACCACACCCTTGGGGTCACCTGTGGTGCCTGAAGTATAGTTTAATGAAATAGCCTGCCATTCATCTGCGATCTTAAAACATGAATAACTCTCGTCTCCTGTAGCCAATACTTCTTCGTAGTTTTTACTCCCGAGCAATTCACCGCCAGTGAAAGTTGGATCATCTATATCAATCACAATAATGTCATGGGCAAGCAATGGTAGTGCGGCTTTTATCGTGTCACTAAACTCGCGATCTGTGAACAGCACCTTAGTTTCTGCGTGACCCAAAATAAACGCGATAGCTTTTGCATCCAAACGAACATTGAGGGCATTTAACACAGCGCCAGTCATGGGCACACCAAAATGTGCCTCGAATGTTTCTGGGGTATTTGCCCCCATAAAAGACACGGTATCGCCTTCTCCTATACCCATCTTCATTAGCGCCGAAGCAAGCAGGCAGCACCTCTTATAGGTTTGTGACCAGGTATAGCGGGTTTCTCCATGTATTATTGAAACCTTATCGGGGTATACACTAGCCGCTCTTTCTAAAAAGCTTAGCGGGGTTAATGCGGCAAAGTTCGCTTGGTTTTTATCCAGTGCCTGCTCGTAAATATTATTATTTGTCATTGCTATTCTGCTTCTCTAATTTGAGGCTGTATTTATTCAAGGTTTAGCTTGACTCCAATGCCTACTATAAAAAATCCATGTCCCCTGCAGTTAACCACCATTTGCCGTAAAGTGACTTCGCGCTAGGCCCTGGATTCCAACTATTGCAGGGTATCTCAATACCCAAGTTATTCTCAATAGCGCCAGAGAACTGTAGTCTGGAAACCCAAGCTTTGGTAATCCACATTTTTAACGACCCTGTAATCTCACTGCTTGAGCCGCAGCTAAGCAGTTGGTCTAGCCGTCGAGCGACTGTGCTGGGGGCGCAAACTAAATCCATTAGCAGTGTATCTGTACCATGGGTTTTACAAACCATGGCTGCGAGAACCTTGTTCGCCTTAGTATCCATTAAAAGGAATCGTCGGTACTCTCCACGCATTCCGGCTGGATGCTGAAAATAACGGTAGTAAAAATACTCCCAGTTACGCACCCCGACAATATAGTTAGCACATTGGGCCTGCATTTCCTGCCAGAGGGCATCAATGGCGTCTTTATGCAGCTGATTTTCAGGATCAATATCTACTAGATGGGTTTCCAGTGATTCACTCTTGGGCGCGGCACTAAAGACCAATTCTACAAAATCGTCGGTTTTTTCATACAGCCCCAGTCTAATGGCAATGTTCATCGCCTTTTGGTTGGGAAAACCGAAACCGAGCAGGTGGCCTACTGTATTGCCAATTTCCCGCTCCAAAAAAGTTGCCGCCGATTTGAAAAATAAACTGCTTTTCCCATAGTACTTTCGCAGCCTTGGCGCAACCATCACATCACAGACTTGGATCGCTTTATTCAATTTACCGAAGAAATGGATATCTCTGGGCGCACCACCATAGTGAGATACTATTTCTCCGTCTTTGTGCTCTTTAACAACAATACTTTTGCCCTTTCCAAGAATGTATTTCCAGCGCCAAAGCTCAACATCAAAAGCATGGCCAAAACTCGATTCGAAAAGCTGACTAATTTCTTGCCCCCCGAACTCTTCGTTAGCCATAAATTCTGCCTTAGGAAACTCAGTTATTTTCTCGGGCGAAAAAATAAATTGAAATACAGAAAAACACCGACGACCAGAAATGAACTCGGCTTTTATAGACTCTATGGTTGTGCCCAAAGTATCACTGCCAGTTTGCCTCTCTGCCTGCATCAACTGCAGGCCCAACACTTCCAGAGACTGAATTGCATCTTGAGTAAACTCTGTTTCCACTTTCAGTCCAAAACCCAAGCGCTGGCTCAACTGATTTAGCGAACTAAGGTTTGGAATATTTGCAGGCTTTATGCACGAGTCATCGCAGAGAAATTCTCCAAATAGAATTAGCGTCCCGCCTTCTTGCAAATAATTTTTTGCCAACCTCAGCAATGGTAACTGATCAAGGTAGTGGAAGGATCCTTCTAACACCATAGCGGCAAAATTTGTGGGGATGTCGCACGTTAGGTCTTTTCCAGATTCAATAAAGGCAGGCGTGAGCTCTGCAAGTTTAAGACTATCCGCTACTGGCTTGAGACTGACTCCAATGAGCAAGACTTCATCTGCGGCATCTGTAGATTGTACGATCGCATCGGTTATAAATTGGCTAAACCTGGCCTGTGCTGTCAGCAAATCAGCATTCCCTTCATCACTGTTGCCAAACAAACCATAGTGACGATACTGAATGTCTTCAACATTCACGCCAATGGCTGACAATGCGATTTCGATCGGGAGGATTTGCGAATGTTCTGGCATGAATAGGCTGCGCAAGATGGGCTAAGCAATCACGATTTTTGGCCGTGTTGAACTACCCCGCACTATAACCCGCAGCATAGCTTTTGCCCAGCAAAGGAAACCGACTTAGCGACTGCGGCATATTGTCTCATCGGGATAAAAGGCCACCCGGTACAACGACAATCCCGTAAAATACCCAATTGTAACTTTATCTATGGCTCCGCTTTGATTACCACATTGCTAGAAAGCACATCGGCGAACAGCAGCCCTCTGCGGCTTGGACTAGAGCGATTACTGCTGCTTCGAGGGTTTATCACAACGGCGAGCCTAGCTGCACTCGTAGTAGTCCAGTTCTATTCTAACCTCGAGATACCCCTGCAATTTGTCTTCTTTGTCGTTCTGGCAATTATGATTTCTTTAGTTCTAGGGGTATGGAGGCTAATAAAATTCCAAGCAATGAGCCATAGTGAGCTGTACGGCCATTTGATGGATGATTTACTGTTCCTGTTTGTCGTGCTACTCAACACCCGCGGCGCAAGCAACCCCTTAATCTCTTACTTGTTGGTACTGCTAGCGGTAACTGCGACCATTTTACCTCGCCTATTCGTGAATAGTTTTGCTGTGCTAAGCATTGCCTTCTATACCTTCTTTATCCTGCTAGATTTAGAAGTAGGACATGACGTGGGACACGAGTCCATGTCGCAAGAAGTGACTTTCCAGCTCCACCTAGTTGGCATGTGGGTAATCTTCGTAGTCAGTGCAATTCTTATAAGTGTATTTATCACTAGAATGGCTAGCGCCGTCAAAATACGGGAAGCAAACCTCGCCAGGGCGAGGGAAACCGAAATCCGCAATAAGCAGCTGGTCGCAATTGGCACTTTAGCGGCAGGAACTACCCATGCTCTGGGTACCCCTCTATCCACCATGTCAGTTTTACTGACAGAGCTGGACAAACTACAGCCAGAAGAATTTGATGTTGATGAACTTAAACAAGACATTACACTTCTCAAACAGCAAGTCATTCGCTGCAAGCAGTCTTTGTCCGACCTAACTAGCTACTACAACAAGAGCGGCAGCGAGAGAAACATTGCGCTTGTCAAGTTTGCCCAAGACATTAAAGACTACATTGTCAATGTACACCCCGCCGCCAATGTAGAATTTCAGACAAGCGCAGCCGTCAGTGGAGTTCTGTCGGGGGATCTAAGTCTTAAGCATGCGGTAATAAATATAATCGAAAACGGCATTAAGGCCGCCGCAGACAAAGTTGTAGTGGAATTTCGCCTGACCGCCAAACTAGACCAGCTTAAAATTGTCATCAGCGATGATGGCCCAGTTATTCCTCCTCAGGTCATCGAAAATTTTGGCGAGCCTTTTATCTCACTGCAAAAAGAAAGTATGGGGATTGGAATTTTTCTAGCTAACGCCGCCATTGCCAAACTTAACGGCAGCATCGAGTTAGTTAACCTGAAAACGGGTGGCGCCCAAACCTTAATCAAGCTGCCTATTGGTATTTCTTCTAAGGAAAAAACTGACTGAAAATGCCGAATGAGACCCCAAATATTCTCCTGGTGGAAGACGACGATGTCTTTGCTCGGGTAATGAGCCGCGCGCTTGGCCAGCGTGGGTTTACGGTAGCTATTGCCCATGACGCCGCGACCGCATCCTCTCTAATCACCGACGATATCTTCGCCTACGCCATATTGGATTTGAATTTGGGTGGGCACACATCACTCGGCCTGATAGCTAAATTAAAACAAAGCAACCCGAGCATCAAAATTTTAATTCTCACGGGCTACGCCAGTATTGCGACTGCGGTAGAGGCTATTAAGCTTGGCGCCGACAATTACCTTGCTAAGCCTGCCGATGCCGATGCCGATGCCGATGCCGATGAAATTCTGACAGCCTTGACGGCTGAGCAGTCCAGCATTGAGGATGAGACCCTTGCACAGGTTAGTTTGGAGCCCATGTCAGTCAGGCGTTTCGAGTGGGAACATATTCAGAAAGTGCTGATGGAGAACCAGGGCAATATCTCTGAAACTGCAAGGCAGTTAAAAATGCATCGACGCACACTTCAACGCAAGCTGCAAAAGCGCCCGGTCGCTAAATAAGCAGCTTGTTACTTTAAAACTATTGAGCGCAGCCGCGTGGGCCGACCGAAAAATACACACAAAGCCACCCTAGCAATAAACTCACGACCTCTGTGTAGAGCAAGCTAATCGTAAAATCATCGAATAGCCCCTCCACAAAGATCCCATAGCTTCGAACAACCGCTAGTGCAGAATAACTCAGTGCAGCAAATACCAGGCTACTCAGGCGCATAGATTTTTGCCACGCTCCCAGCAAAAAAAACACCGCCATGGCGCTCATTAACCCCACGTACATAGTCGTTAGCTCGGTATATCCAAGCGGTGCCTGCAATTGAATCCCTAGTTTGGCAAACCATTGAATTGGTTCAAACACAAAAAGCGCTGCAAGCACTAGGTATAACAACCCATTGATTAATAGATAACTAATAGGCAGAACTACTGAGAATGCTATGACTTTGCTATTGCTCACTTGGCAAAACCCCGAATAATGTTAACGCCGACCCAGAGGTGCCATTGCCAAGTGGCGACCGCCATCTAAAATCATGGTTTCCCCAGTTACAATTTGCGGCCCCGTAATAAAATATAAAATTCCGTCAGCAACACTTTCGGGAGTCGCCGTTTTACCTAACGGCGCATTACGGCGATTGAAATCTAACAACTTTTGATATTTCTCTTCCCCCAGACCTTCAAGCAACCAATCTCCTTCAATAAAACCTGGGCACACTGCGTTGATCCTAAGTGCAGGACCCAATGCTCTGGCAAGGGAGAGGGTCATCGTTACCAAGGCGCCTTTGGACGCCGCATACGCGACCGAACTGCCGATTCCTGTAACCCCCGCTGTTGATGCCACATTGACCACGACCCCACCTTCATCAAGCTTCGCCATGTGAGGCTCGACCGCCCTTATCATTTGGTAGGCACCGATGACATTTACGCTGTAAATTCGTTGAAAATCATCACTGCTGAGGCCCGCAAGGTCGTTATGTTCAACAAACTTTGTGGTACCTGCATTGTTAACCAGTATATCTAGCCGGCCCCACTTTTCGACCGCCGCAGCCACCATCGCCTGACAGTCATTGTCGTTAGCCACATTGCCATGGCAGACCAAACTCTCGCCACCGGCGTCAACGCAGGCCTTGGCGACTTTCTCAGCGCCCTGGGCATTGGAGTTGTAATTAATAACAACCCGGCAGCCGTGACTGGCCAAAAGGGTTGCCGTCGCCGCGCCGACACCGCTGCTAGATCCGGTCACAATAGCGACCCTATTCTGTAATTGTTTCACGCTACACTCCTGAGGTATCAGCCAAAATAATGGCCATAAAAATAACACAAATCAATGTAAATGGGTCCTTGTCGATAGATTGCCTAAACTTGGGATAAACCGTAAGGAAACTATGGATTTGGCCATTGCAATTGATCGACCAAAGGTTACAATACGTAACACTTTTTTGCTGGGCAACAGACTAGACTACGTAAGCTCAAGATCGCCATATTAAGCGCATTCGGTTGAGAGGAACGTACCTGAATCGGCAACCGCATCTTGAGTTAATACGTACAAGAGCGAGCCCCTCGAAAATTAAAACAACAAACTAAGTAATAAGAAATAGAAATAATAGCAAACCTAGGGATCCCAAGGAGAACAGGCGTGAAACAGCAGCAATTAGTAGCCGCGGCAATTTTTTTGGTAGTCGTAGTATGGATGATTGTGCCGCGCACAACCGAAACTCCAGCGGTAGAGCAATATAGTTCTGGTCGCACCGTTGAGGCTATTGCCAACGGCCAAAGCGCCAGCGAAAACCCCGAAGTGATCACCGTGCGAGCCATCCGAGTTAGCCCACAAAGCTACAATGAACAAATCCGCGTGCGCGGCAGAACCCAAGCATTTAGGAATGTTGAGGTAAGAGCGGAACAGGCTGGCCGAATCATTAGCGAACCGATTGCTAGGGGCACCAAGGTTGCCACAGGCGATGTGCTGTGTGAGATAGCGGTTGATAACCGCATGGCCGACTTGCTAGAAAACCAAGCGCGGCTAGAACAGGCTGAGTTCGAATACAAAGGCGCTGTAGATCTACAAAAGC
>JBLGBD010000114.1:0-10576 GCA_047617585.1 Pseudohongiellaceae bacterium
TCGACATTTACAGCCATTATCAACAAATCATGATAGCCACCATCCATGTCTTTGACATTGTCTTTTAATATGGCTTCGTTCTTAAAACCGAGTTCTTCGAATAGAGCACGGGCGCCTTTTTGATCAGGAGTCATGCTTGCTCGCACTACCTCTATACCCAAAGTAACAGCTAGCTTGAATGCCTCTCTAACCAAAATACGCCCTAAACCGCTTTTACGAAAATCAGGCGATACAGAGATACGAATATCGGCAATATGGCTAGACCAATCTAAACCGGTTAGATTGATAGATGAGTAACCAGCAATTTTATCACCTTGTATTGCAGCGAAGGCACAGGTCTGGCCTTCTGCGAGAGCACGAAACCACTTATCAATGCCGACTTGAGTACTTAGATTTCGTCGCATATAAACTAGATCATGACGAGGAAGTGATTGGGCGTAATGTAACATTGCTGCGGAGTCTGAGTTTTCTATGCGTCGAATAACAAACTCGTTACCGCCAACTTCTAGTTGCAACGGGTATTCAGAGCCATCAATTACATTTACATCTGCCATGCGAATCTCCTTAATCTTTTTCTTATCAACTACTTTAATTTGGTTATCGAAGTGTGCGCGCACTAAAGGTCAGCAACTAATTCGCTCGCTCACTTATCCATTGATTTAGTCTCGGCCATAGTCGGTAGATCGCATTGCCACCCGCTACCAAGCTGACATGGCCTCCTCTGACTATGATTTCCTCTTTGTCTTGAGAACCCACCATATCGATCAGGTCCTTTGAAGCTGCTGCTGGCACTATGTGATCGAACGATGCAGCCACATGCAGGAAAGGCACAGTAATTTTGCTCAAATCGACGACTCGGCCACGCAGCATCATTTCCTTTTTGATGAGCTTGTTATCACGAATGAAATCAATCATAAATTCTTTTGCCAAGGCCCCGGGAAATGGCAATTGATCCACTGCCCAACGCTCAAATCGTAAATGAGCTTTTACAAATTCATCATTGTCTACATTGTTCAGTAACTTCAGTTGATTGGCATTGCGCTGCAGGGGCCTTAGCGCCTGCAAAGACGCGTTGATAACTTCAGTAGGGATAACTCCTAGCTCTGCAACCAGACGATCAATATCAAAACTCTTTGAAGTTAACCAACGCTTAAACAATACCATACCGTCACCGTTAACCGGTGTTGTAAAGCATGCAAGATTTTTAACCGGACCTGCAGGATTCAATGCGGCATAACAAACACTGAGCAGCCCGCCCATGCAATACCCAACCAAACTTACATCAGGCTCACCGGAATCTTTTATTACCTGCTCGATGCAATCACCAACCATGTCGCAAGCGTAAGAGGCTAAATTCAGATCTTTGTGCTTTTTCTGTGGCGCTGCCCAATCGATCATATAGACGTCGTGACCGTTTTCGAGAAAGTATTCAACTAGGGATTGGCCTTTGGCCAAATCCAAAATATAGCCTTTCGCTAAAGGTGACATCACCAACAAAACCGGCACGCGATAGACCTCATCGGCAAGCGCATTATAGTGATACAAGCGCGCCGTATCACTAGTATAAATGAGTTCTTTCTCGCTAGTACCGACTTCGAGCTCAGCTTCGGTAAGAGGCAGTCTGGCTAATCCTGGTATATTTCGCTCAATAGCCTTCTCGATGACTTCTTCTACAAGCGCATCGATCTTTTCTTGAGAAACAGCTGGATTGTCTGCACTGCCAGTGGTCGCGTTCATTTAACTAATGCCTTTTTATTTACGCGTCTTTAACGGCTGTTGTTTTGGTTCGCGCGGGCTTCTTTTTCTCTGTAGACGCGGACGTAGAAGAATTGCGCATGGAACGCATCTCTACCAGAATGGCATCCAAAGTAGCTTCAACATTCGAAATTCGTTCTTTCACATCGATGATATCAGTACGCGATGGCAAATTAAGATTTGCCAGGTACTGGCCCATAGCCTCGCCAAACATGCGCTGCATATGCAGGGCTTCCTGCATATAACGACCCGTTGTTTTTGAAAATCGCTCATCGCCCATGACTTCAGTCATCGCATCACTATACATCTGCTCGGACTTAACAAACCATTCACGCATCATGCGCATCGGATCCAGATCATCATTACTAGCCATTTTTATTCTCCCAATAAACTCACGTGATTAGGGTCGCAGTATTAACTGCGATTGTCGTCGATTTCTTGAGCGAGTCGATTGGCAACTGCTCGATACACGGTGTGATTTACAATCATTCCTATATGGGTGCAACTGACTTCAGTATTCATCGAGGCATCATTCTCTATGCATGACTCCCAATCGGCAACCCCATCAAGCTTTGAATAAATAGCAAATTGAGGTGGCAAGACTGTGACAGGCTGAAGAATACTTTTCACAAACCCGCACGTACAAAACCCAGTTGCGCAAGACGGTTTGAGATTTCGGCCGACAGTCGCACTTTGATTAAGTTTAATCTTTTCCCAAATACCGACTACAGCAGGATGTGCTTTGACCAAAGACTGAAAAGGCGAGCCCATAGTGATAACTCGATCTATCAAATCTGGTTCTTGTTGCACCAAACACTTGGCAAGCATGCCGCCAAGACTGTGCCCAACTAAGCGAACTTTTTGCCCAGTTTTCTGCTGAATGTCTTTAACTTTTTTAAGTAGATGCTTAGCCGTTGCATCAGGACAGTCAGTATTCCAGAAAATTCCTGATAAATGGGCATCGTAGCCAATACGTTTTAGCCATCGATGCATCTCCAGCATTAAAAAATCACCTGCCATAAAGCCAGGCACTAATAGAACTGGTTCACCATTACCCCGTGGCGTATTAATACCATAAAAAACCGGGTCTACACGCAATCTAAACCACTCAGTGGGCCAAATAACTTCACGCCAAAGCGGCGTAAGCGCATACTCAATGGATGGATCATGATCGAAAGCATCACGCAAGTTCTCTAGCGCGCCATACTGCATGCTTTGATCGAGGTAGTTAGCCAATGCTGTCCCTTATTTCTGCGTAATAGCTCCCAGACTACAGAGTTTCTGTAGCTGGGAAAACTAAATTCTACAATTCGCTTACTTAGCGCTTGGGGCCCAATAGTCTGCCATTTTCTTATAGGGCGCAGTCCAGTCTAAACCTAGCGCTTTCATTGGCTCGAAAAGCTGCTCCATACGCTCAGTTACTACACTGCTCATATCGGCTTGCTCTCTATAAACGGTCTTGCCCAACTCTAAAGCACAAGCTTGACGTCGATTCAAAGTATCCAGCAAAAGCTGCATGTTTGCTTTGTAATCGGCTGGCTGAGCTGACACAGCGCGGCTAAGATCGATAAAATCTTTCTGGCCTGAAGTTACTGATTCAACGAACTGGTTCATGATTCGTGTGTTACGCTCACGCATTGCAGTGAAGCCTTCAGCCATTTTTTCAGTGTTTTTTGTCATGGTTTCAAAGTAGCTATCTAGTGAGTATTTCGCGTCAGTGTTGCTTTCAACTTTGCTTGCAGTTTTTTCAGTAGTGGTCTTAGTCATGTCTTTATCTCCAGTTAGTGCATATAATTCAATAAGTTATGATATTAAGCAGTACCGCATTAAGGCATATTCGGGCACTTACTCATATAAGCGTTGACATTTATATGCAATTTGCACTTAGATGTCAAATGAATTTAGAAACAAACGGAGAAAATAATGACAATTAAAGAAAAACCCTCTTCTGAAGGTCCGAAGGCATCCCCTTCAGGCGACATGCTTACGGCCCATTTACTGGCGATGCTAAAGGGTTGGTCTGCTTATGGCTACGAATTGGCACAGCGTCTGGAAGACTCAGGAATAGGCAAATACAATAAAGGCTCGATCTATCGCCTGCTGAGGCAACTCGAAGATTCCGGTATGGTGTCTTCGAAATGGGACACGAGTAAAGATGGCCCTGCGCGACGCATCTATGATTTAACATCGTCCGGCTCCATGTTTTTAGAGAATTGGATGACAATGATTAAGATGCACCAGAATTTCATCTCCAGCTTGATGGAGATGAATCCGCTGATAAAGTATGCCACTAGTCATAGCAAGGCTAGTGAACCAGAGAAGCCAGCAAAAACCGCCAAGACTCAAAACAAGACAAAAAAGCCAGAATAAGAGTAATTGCCTGGAACCTCTCTAATCTTTGAATTAACAGCAGCGGTTAGCAATGGAATTGCAACCCAATTCCTATAAGTAGTCCAGTCCGAGTCAGCACCCTAATTGAGATGACCGAACTACATATGATCGGATTGTAAACTCACTAAAAAAACGCCCTGTTCTATTGCTCAAGCACTCTCCACAACCTCCGAGTTTTTGTTATTAATTATCAGCTGAAATTTTCTAGTGTGTGCATTAAGCGCAATAGCGTTAACGATTGGTACTTCTGCAGTTACATTACCCAAACCTTTTTGTAATAAGATTTCAGTTAGACGCTTTTCGACAGCAGTTACTACTTCTGATCTTTCTACCTGGGTGAGTTGCGGTTCCACGCAGATCGGAAATCGGAAGGATGTGTCACCCGTAATCTGCATCTGAAATCGGGTTACGCCTTTCACAAATAGTTCATTAATAGTATGTGGGCTTATAAAATCAAACTCGCCCGAGATGTTTTTGAAACTCGGCATAAGCTCGCTGCGACCCACCAGACTTTTAACGGCAATTGGGTGAGTTTGTTCGCTATTAATTGGTCTGAGGATGTCAGACATCCGGTAACGGATTAGTGGCATGGTGAAATTAGACAGATTAGTAATCAGCGAATGATCATCATAAAACTCGAATACTAAATTATCATCAACTAACGTCATGGTTTCCCGATCGGGATTCGAGTAGCCCATTATACCGTGCTCGGTGCTCGCATACGCACTCGTGACTCGCGCAGCGCCGAAGGCTTGGGAAAGAAAATCCATGTCTGCCTTGGTTACCATTTCTCCGGACGCCGCGATGGCTATCGGATCGATATGCAGCACGCCTTGCTGTTGTTTTTCTCCCAGCATCTTCAGGGCTGTCGTGTAACCAAACAAAATGTCCGGCTTGAATGCATTTAGGTCATCTATCACCTTCTGTAGCGGTGCATTAACCTCAAATGCTTCTGCTTGGAAAAACCAGCGAGCAATACCACGTTGCATTCGAGCTACGGCGGTCACTCCTGCAAAGTGCCCTCCGGTTGCACCATAGAAGGCGACACGCTGTCGCCTTATGCCGCGAATAGGCCAGCGTTTAGTGCCAGGTTCCTGCTGCCGGCGAAGCAGTTTCATGCCCCTGAAGGCGCGCCTGAGGTCAGCTGACTGCGTGACAAAATAGCCCGCTTCACCAGAGGTACCTGAGGTGTGCATTACGGTGAATTTATCAAGAAATAGATCTTTGGGGTCTTTAGACAGGGTCAGGAAATCGGCTATATGCTTCTTGCTAAGACGAGAGTCCGTGACGATGTCGTCAAAATTCTCCATTAGTGTGGCTTTGCTAAGTTCAGGAAAGTCCGCAGAAGTACAGGTTTTAACGTCGATCTCGCGTTCGCGAATCAGCTTTGCGTAGTAACAGGAGTTTTCATTTGCGTAGCTGACTAGTTGACGAAATCGTTTAAGTCTTCGCTGTGTGAAACGATTGAAAGCTGCGCGACCAGCACTATCAGGATGTTTTGGTTGATCTGCCATTATTATAGATTCTTTGATCAGTGTAGCTGCCGGAATCTTGATGACTTAGGACATCGCCAAAGATATTCCTAAGCTGTACTATTGTCCACCTTCATGAAAAGTGCAAAATTAACGCGGTTAAAATTGCTCCTGAATTCCCCATCATGCTCTGACAATCCCACTTCCAGTAGTGCCTAGCAGTAAAATAACTCAATACCAGCCCGCACGCCTCGATTATTATCATTCCCTCCGTATTCATCTACAAATCCCGACCTATACAAGCGCTGCACTTTGATAGGATCAAAGTGCATATTGAAAAAAACAGTTCTGTGCAATGCAAGTTATGCTTCAAAGACTAGCAAAGAAGCGAAGGATGATTTTGACAGTTTGCTTCTGTAAACGTTGCACATAATGACCAGCAATTGTTGGCGTTAAATCAATTATTTGCTTCAGATAGTGATCAAAGCGTAAAGCTTTATTCACCGAACATATCTTATTAGCGGGAGATTGAAGTAGTGATTATCAGCAAGAATTTGCTAGTGCTTGGATTTGCGTTCCTTTTAGCCAATATGACTATTGCGTATTTATCCATTAACTTGCAATACGAATACCTGCATTCTGAGAATGCCTTCCTTGAAAATTTACAAGTTAGCTTTTTAATACTAGCAGTGATTGGCTTTCTTTTTCTGACGATCGCTCCAACTAATGAACGCCTAATCTATCTTGCCATTGCATTGTTAAGCTTTAGCTTCCTATTGCGAGAATTAGATATGGAACACTTGAGCATTCCTAGTATTTTTCAAATGCTAGGTAGTGGGCTGGGTAGAAAAGAGCTTCTGGTGTCGCTTTGGACTGTAATCCCCCTAGAAATTAATCGACTGCAAAGTAAACACCTTGCGCCCTTTCTACGGACCGATAGCTACCCGGTAGGCTTCCCAAAACTCTGAATCTGGTGATTAGATGCTAAGTTACTAGGGCTTAGTTGAGCGCCATTGATAGAACGAAGTGCTCAGCCATTTGCATTCCCCATAGCTTAAACTCAACTGACTCTACCGAATTACCCAAAACCCCAAAACTCGTGTATTTTAATCTCTAAACCAAATTCCTTTGGTCAATGAGTACCCAAAACATCAATGAAAAATCCCCTATACCCAATCCCCAAGCCATCCGGCAATCCGTTGATCGGCAACATGCTTTCCGTTGATGCAAAGGCGCCTTTACAGAGCCTGATGGAGCTCACTCGCAAGTTGGGCCCAATCTACTGGCTCGACATGATGGGGAAACCCGTGATCATCGCGTCCGGGCCTGAAATCGTGAAAGAGCTGAGTGATGAAACCCGCTTCGATAAGTCGGTGCGGGGGCCGCTGCGCCGGGTGCGGACCATTGGAGGCGATGGTCTGTTCACCAGTGACACCAGTGCGCCCAACTGGTCGAAGGCCCATAACATTCTAATGCCCACGTTCAGCCAACAGGCGATGGTGGATTACCTGCCACAGATGATCGATATCGCTGAGCAACTGATGCTGAAGTGGGAACGACTGAACGCGGATGACGAAGTGGACGTGGCCAGAGACATGACCGGGCTGACATTGGATACCGTGGGACTGTGTGGTTTTGATTTTAGATTCAACTCGTTCTACCGGGAAGACTTTCACCCTTTTATTGGCGCTCTTACTCGCACATTAGAAATCAGCATGTTGCAGCGGCAATTGCCCTTTGAAGACATTGCACTGCGCTCCCGTCTCAATCAACAAAAAGACGACGTGTCGTATATGAACACCTTAGTGGACGACATCATCTCAGAGAGGCGACGTAGCGGGGGTGAACAAAACGATTTATTGAACTTCATGCTGGCGGGCACTGATAAAGTCACCGGCGAAGGCTTATCCGATGAAAACATCCGTTTTCAGATTAATACGTTTTTGATCGCCGGCCATGAAACCACTTCCGGCCTACTATCATTCACCCTGTACTACTTGCTCAAACACCCGGACGTACTCGCCAAGGCCTATGCCGAGGTGGATTCAGTGTTGGGGCGTGATGTGGCCCAACCGCCCACTATCTCACAGATAGGCAAACTGGATTACGTACGCGCTATTTTATCTGAATCCCTGCGTCTGTGGCCCACGGCACCCGCCTTTAGCCTGTCTCCTTTCAAAGATGAGATGGTTGCAGGCAAATACCCCCTGAAGAAAGGCAGCTACATCACGGTGCTGCTGCCCATGCTGCACCGGGACAAATCAGTTTGGGGTAAAGATGCCGAGGCATTTAATCCGGACAATTTTTCCCCAGAAGCGGAGGCCGCGCGCCCTTCTTACGCTTACAAGCCTTTTGGAAATGGTCAGCGAGCCTGCATCGGTCGCCAGTTTGCCATGCAGGAAGCGGCGCTGGTACTTGGGATGATCCTGCAACGTTTTCAGTTGTTTGATCATCACAATTACGAGCTAAAAATCAAAGAAACCCTATCCCTTAAACCCGATGGTTTTTACATCAAGGTAAAACTCAGACCTGAAGCGTTTCGAGGTGAATCATTAGCAACCGTTCAAAGCAAAACAGCTGTTAGTGCAGCCGAAGAAGCGTCTATTCAACGCCCCAACCACGGCACAAAGCTTTACGTGCTCTATGGCTCAAACCTGGGCTCGACAGAAAACCTGGCTCGCGAGATTGCCTCTGCCGGTGACCTCAATGGCTTCGATACCACCCTGGCGACTCTCGATGAATACACAGCTAACTTACCCAAAGACGGCCCGGTGGTTATTGCCTCTGCCAGTTACAACGGCTCCGCGCCAGACAATGCCGCCAAGTTTGTTGACTGGATAAAAACCGCCAATAGCAAAAACCTCTCTGGCGTTCAGTATGCTGTGTTCGGCTGCGGAAATCGTGATTGGGCCTCCACCTACCAAGGCATTCCACGACTGCTTGATGACCGCCTCGCGGAATTGGGCGCCAGTCGCTTTAGTGAACGCGTGGAAGGCGATGCCCGAGAAGGTTTGGATGGCACTTTCCAACAGTGGCTGACGCAGATCTGGCCTCGCATTGGCCAAGCGCTTGCTCTCGATATTGATTTCAGCGCCCCTGTCGACAAACCCCCGCTGTACAAAGTGGAAGTCACTCACAGTGTCACCGCTAATCCAATTGCAAGCAACGCCGGTGCGATGCCCATGCATGTGGTGGAAAACCGAGAGTTACAGAACTCCGATCAATCAGGCCGATCTACTCGGCATATTGTGGTGGAGTTGCCCGGAGGGCTGGATTATGAACCCGGCGATCATCTGTGTGTGGTGGGTAAAAACAGCCCGTCCACGGTGGCCCGCGCTCTGGCCCGTTTTGGTTTCGATGAAAGCTCGCATATTCGAGTGGATGTGACTGGCGGACGCCGCAGCCCTTTTCCAAGCGGCAGCACGTTTTCCGTCAAGCGCCTGGCCCAAGTGTATGGGGAACTGCAGGCCGTCGCCACGCAAAACGAGATTGCCACCCTATTGCAACACACACGTTGCCCCAATACCCGCAGCGCATTAGAAGCCCTGGCGAACCTTGCCGACAGCGATCTTTATCGATCAGAGGTTTTCATCAAGCGCAAATCCATCCTGGATCTTTTGGAAGAATTTCCCGCCTGTGAACTGCCGTTTGAAATCTACATGGAAATGATCCCGTGGATGGCCCCGCGATATTACTCTATTTCTTCCTCCAACAAAGCCAGCCCGGGCCAGTGTTCTGTGTCTGTGGGAGTAGTGGAAGGACCGGCATTCGCTGGCAACGGGCGCTATGAAGGGGTGTGTTCCACGTACCTGCGAGACACACAACCCGGAGATACCATACAGGCGGTCATCAAAAAACCCACGAATCAGTTCCGCTTACCCGAAGACCCTGCTGTGCCAATTCTAATGGTTGGACCGGGCACCGGCGTGGCACCGTTTATTGGATTCATTCAGGAGCGCAAGGCGTTAAAAGATCAAGCAGTGACACTTGGTGATGCGCACCTGTTCTTCGGTTGCCGCCATCCTGATCAAGATTTCATTTATAGAACAGAATTAGAGCTGGCTCAGGCCGACAATCTGGTGCAACTGCACACCGCCTTTTCAAGACTCACAGAGGAGCGGGTTTACGTGCAGGACAGCATCAAGAAAAACTGGTCAGCCATCTGGCCGCTGCTACAAAGCAATGCCGTAATCTACATCTGCGGTGATGGCGCCATGATGGAGCCGGACGTTAGAAACACTCTCATCCAACTGTACATGGAAGAAACCAATGTGCCTCAGCAACAGGGGCAGGCGTGGTTGGAACAGTTAGGGCGAGAGGGGCGTTATGTGTTGGATGTTTGGGCTGGGTAGTGTTTTGAAAACCCATCCCGCAAGGTAAAAGTTCTGTCGAGCAGTTAGGGTAATGGGAAAGAGGCGTTGCGTACTTGATCTTAAGGCTGAGCGACCTGCAAGGCGCTATTACCTTCGGCTTGGAGGAATAAAAATTAGGCTCAAAACGCTCTTGGCGCTTGCGCCAATTCGCCCATATTCTGTTAGTATCGCGGCAGATCACTAATGATAAGTAGAATTTGATGAGATTGAGCGCTACCGACGCCGCCTTTTTATATGCTGAATCTGCCAGTGGGCCGATGCATATTTCCTCAATTTTTGTGATTGAAGGCGAGCTGTCTTTTGACCGGGTTCATAAACACTTCGATGAGCGCATGCACTTGTTGCCAGCCTACAAGCGCAAAGCGGTTTTGGTGCCTTTTAATATGGGTCATCCAAAATGGGTAGACGACCCTGAGTTTGATCTAAAAAACCATTTGTTTCACCATACCCTGCCACACAATTCCAGTTATCAGGAGGCCTTAAACTTTACGGTTGGCCTCAATGAACCAATGCTGAATCGCTCCAAACCCCTGTGGGCAAATCATATAGTCAGTGGACTGCCGGGCAAAACCTTAGTGCTTAACA
>JBLGBD010000115.1:0-10574 GCA_047617585.1 Pseudohongiellaceae bacterium
GCGTTGCCGAGGCGATTGCAGTAAGCACCTATAACGGCGCTTGGGCCTCGAAAGAGGAGCACATTAAGGGCTCAATTACGCAGGGTAAATTGGCCGACTATGTGATGCTGGCTGAAGATCCCCACACGGTAGACCCTGAAACCATAAAAGATATTCAGATTGTTAAGACCGTGGTGGGCGGCAAGACTTCTTATGAAGCATAGCTTCAGCAGGCTGTTTAGGTGCTGGTGATGACTCGGTAACTCATATAGCCGAAATACACCATAACGAAAACAGCGCCCATCTTTCGACTCATTACACTGTTTCTAAGAAAGAAGATTGGGATCAAAACTAGAGCAAACAGCAGTGAGGCTATAACATCGCCAATGCCCCCTTGAGGGATTTCAAGCGGCAGAATAAGGCCGCTGATCGGCAGTACAAGCAGGGCATTAAAAATATTTGAGCCTATAACATTGCCAAGGCATAGATCGGCTTCATTGCGAATAGCGGCGATAGTGGATGTGACTAATTCGGGAAGGCTCGTTCCAACAGCAACTACAATCATACCAACTATCACCGTAGGTACATTCATAGCTTCGGCAATTTTAATGCCGTTGTCGATAGTTAAATTTCCACCCGCGATCAGGCTCAGTAAACCGCCAATGACATAGGCCCAGCTAACAAAAGACTTGTCAGTCTTTTGATGTTTTAGAGAAGACAGTGACAGGATCAAAGGATCAGACTGGGGTTTAAAAAAGTCCAAAATAGTGATGTAGATAAAAACCCCGAACAACATTAGCAGAAGGATGCTTTCAGACCTGTCTAAAAAAGCAGGGATGCCGCGCAAGGCGGTATCCATCACCATGACCAGCAATACGCTGGTGGCTAACAGCAACAAAGGGATTTCGCGCCGAATTAATTGGCCTTGAATGACGATTGGCGTAAACAGCGCGGCGGTTCCCAGTACTAGCCCCAAATTAGCTAGGTTAGAACCTGCCACATTGCCAAAGGCGATTGCCGACTGGCCCTTTAAAGCGCCCAGTACATTCACCACAAGCTCTGGTGCGCTGGTGCCAAATGCCACAACAGTGAGGCCAACGACTAAGGGTGGCACGCCGTATTTTTCAGCCAGTTGGGAAGCGCCGCTAACCAGCGCAGTGCCGCCGGCAAGCAACAATGCGATGCCCAAAAACAAGAGTAAAGCAGCTATCACAGAAGCACCTAAGAATTAAGGGTAAATTGATTTTGGGGAGTGGATGATGGGAGCAGTCTCAATGCAACAACTCAGTTAGTCCAAGTTCACTAAGTTTAGCATGGGTGAGAGAGCGAATGTCGCTGACCTTGTCCAAGGTTAGAGCTTGGGCAGCCACCGCCTTCGCCTGCTCCATGGTCAATGATCGAATAAGCCACTTTATGCGGGGCAATTTATTCGCACTCATGCTTAAAGTGCGAATTCCCATGCCCAGCAGTATTAGAACTGCTTCAGGGTCAGAGGCCATCTCGCCGCAAAGGCTAAGGGGTAGTTTGTACTGCTTGGCGATTCCAACTACTCGATTAATTTCGCTAAGCACCGCAGGGTGGATATGGTCGTAGCGCGCGGCCACACGTTTGTTATTTCTATCCAATGCCAGCAGGTACTGGCTTAAATCATTAGAACCTATGGAGATAAAATCAATTTTATCCGCCCAAAAATGCAGCTGCGTTATGGCGGCAGGTACTTCGACCATGATGCCCAGTCTGGGCCTTTGAATTGTCAGCCCCTCATCTATTAACTGCTGACACGCGTCATCCAGCAGCGAGGTAAAGATGTCTAGCTCGTCAGAAGAGCTGACCATTGGCAGTAAAATACTCAGATTTGAACCAGAGCCAGACGCCCTGATCATGGCGCGCACCTGTGTCATTTGCAGCTGGACATTGTCTAGTGAAAAACGGATGCCGCGCCAGCCAAGGGCGGGATTCTCCTCCCCGAGTATGGGTAAATAAGGCAGCTGTTTGTCGCCGCCAATATCCAACGTGCGCATATACACCGGTTTGTCTGTGTAGGCGTCGAAGACCTTTTTGTAAACTCGGTATTGCTCTTCCTCTGTGGGCAAACTCTCTCGGATCATGAAAGGGATTTCAGTTCGGTAAAGTCCAATCCCCTGGGCGCCGTTCTCTAAGCCAGGGGAAATATCTGCCAGCAACCCGGTGTTGGTGAATAGTGTAATCCAGGTGCCATCTAAGGTTATGGCGGGCTGATTTCTAAGCTCGGCGAGCCTGTTACTAAGGCTCACATTTTGAGTAATCAGGGCATCATACTCGGCTAAAAGCTCGGGCTGTGGACGCAGCACAACCTGCCCCTCATAGCCGTCAACAATAACGAGTTCGCCAGCTTCAAAGCTGTTCACTTCGTCCAAACCCATGACGGCTGGAATACCAAGTGCGTTCGCCAATACGGCAACGTGAGAAAGGGATGAGCCTTCGGTTGAGATTATCCCCGCCAGCTTGCCTTTTTCGACGGAAGCGATATCTGATGCGCTAATGTGGTTGCCGACAAGGACGATGGCTGTGGATTGAGGGTCGGTTTTTTCAGGCTCAGCGCCGCCTTTAAATGTGTCATAGAGCTTATTGCCAAGGTGCCTTATGTCTTCATGCCGGGCTTGGAGATAAGGGTCATCCATCGCCTTAAACATTTCGGAAAAGTAACGGACGCTTAATCGCATCGCAGTTGGCAGGCCGTGACCAGCTCGAATTTCGGTTTCTACTCGGCTGATGAATGTGTTGTCGGCAAGCAGCAACAAATAGGCGTCGAAAATCCCAGAGACTGACCCTGAAATTCTGCCGCTTAGTGCCTGCTGTTCTTCTTTTAGCTCCGCGCGGACTTTATCAAGCAGCAGATGCCATTGTGCAATGGTAGTTTCGGCATTGGTACATTTTGTGTCGGCGGCTGAAAACAGATCATTATTTTCACACAGTAAGGCATTGCCAATTCCGATACCTGGGGCACCTCTAATGCCCTCCAAGCGAAGGTTGGCGTTTCTTTCTGATTGCGCAGGGCGGTGTTGGATAAGATGGCTAAGCTGTGATGCAAGCGTTGAGACAAATGCTTCGTCTTCATCGCTGAGCTTCTGCGCAGTGATACGCTGCACTGCCAGCACGCCTATCACGGTGCCGTAACGAACCACAGGCACGCCGCAGAAGCTGCTGTAGCGGTCTTCTTCAATACCTTCGATGTGGTAGTAACTTGGATGGCTTCTGGCATTGGCGGTATTGATGGCATGGCGGGTTTTGACCACTTGCCCGACAATGCCGTTAAGGTCAGGGATTCGTACTTTGTGGTTGTTGACCAGGCCGTGACTCGCGACCAACTCCATGGCCTTGTCCTGCGCCACTACATACACGCTGCAGACATCGACGTTAATGGCCTTACAGATTGAATCTACGATGTAGGTTATCTGTTCATCTCGAACCTCAATTAAAGAGGCGTTTTGAACGATGTTGGTCAGCTGCAGGATGACGTTTTTCATGGTAACTACTTAGAGCGATCAAATTATTTGGACGTTTAAGGCCTTAGCCTTAAGCTGAAAACCAAAGTTCAGAATGTAAGTATGCTTGAGTTCGCGCCAATGGTTAAACTTTTCTCCAAAAAAAGTGGTTCTAAGTGTCACCTTAGATGACTGCTGCGTCAGTGCGCTATGGGTCTAACCGGCACAACTTGGGTATTGCGGCCTAAGCTGAGGATGAACAAATTGCATGGGCAGCAGAGCTGCTTTGACTTAAGATGCGGTTAAGACCACGGTTAAAATTCGCCTGACAGTGAGCAGGCTCGGACTAAAATCCAATTTTCAGCCGGTCTGATGACCATGAAATGCCTTGCTTCATGGTAAGCTCCAACCCTGAATAAGATTTTGGATAACGTTATGAATGAGCTCATGGCACGGTTTACGGGTGCGCTGTCGAACGAGCACACTTACATTCAGCTTGCGATTGTGATTTGCTCTTTTCTGCTGGCGCAGCTTCTCTCCAGCTACCTTGCTAGCGTTTTCACGGTACTCAAGAAAAAGCCAGACCCCCTCACTGCTCAGCGCTCTGAAATCATTGCTTTTCGTTTAGCCCGTCTGGTGTTTCCACTTATCGGCTTGTTATTTCTCAAGCTGGCATCGGAGCTCATTCCGGCGTTTGGCCAGAGCAACTGGCTTATTACGGTTGCTATAACTGGAGCCTTGGTGCTTGTCTATGTCTCGTTTGTACGTGAGTTCGTCACCAGTCCATTAGTTTGCCGTGCGATGCTGTTGATTGGTGTGCCGCTTTTGGTGATGCAGTCTGTGGGCGCCTTGCCGTATGTCAATTCGGTGTTTGAATCTATCTCCATGCAGGTGGGAAATATCAAGATATCGCTTGCGGGAATTCTGCGAGTCTTGGTGTTTGGGTCGTTTATTTTTTGGCTGGGCCGGGTTTCCAACAGTGCCGGTCAGGAGATCATTCGCAGTCAAGAGCGAGTAGATTTTCGCACCCGTGAAGTTGCGGCGAAGCTGTTCGAAATTGGCATCTTTGTAGTGGTGTTTTTGCTGCTGCTGCAGGTGATGGGTATCAACCTGACCGCCTTGGCTGTTTTCGGTGGCGCTGTCGGCGTAGGTTTAGGCTTTGGCTTGCAAACGATTGCCTCTAATTTCATTTCTGGTTTGATCATCTTGCTCGATCGCTCTCTATCCATCGGCGATTTCATCGAGCTAGAAGACGGCAGATCGGGCTTTGTGCGGGCATTGAATATGCGCTCAACTACGCTTGAGACATTCGATGGCAAAGACATCATGGTGCCCAATGAAATGTTCATGGGTTCAACTTTTGTTAACTGGACTCATAAAAATTATAAGCAGCGTTATCGAGTGGATTTTTCAGTGGCCTATGACACAGACATTCGAAAGTTGGTGGAGGTGATAAAAGAAGCGGTGGCAACTCATCCTCAAGTTTTAAGCGGTGAGCAGTATCCGATCGAAGAGCGCCCTGACTGCGAAATAGACAGCTTTGGTGACTCCGGTGTGAATATGTTTGTGGAGTTTTGGATCGAGGCGATTGACGACGGTAAGAATCGAGTGGGGGGAGATCTGCTGCTTATTATCTTCGAAACCATGCGTGATAACGGCTTTACTATTCCTTTCCCACAAAGAGAGATCAGAGTGCTGGATGGCGAACTCAAACCGGTGCTCAGGCGCACTGGATAAGCGCTGCTGCGGATCAAAAAAGCCGAAAACATCCGCGCACCGGCCAGGACACTGCGCCCTCAACCTAGAGCCAGAGCTCGTCAGACGATTGGTACTTCGCTGGAAGGGCTTGAGTCGTTCGCGGGGTCCATTTCATTTTGATAGTCTTCCACGCTACCCATGACTGTTTCGGTGTTTTTAAACCTCGCGATGTGAAACAGCGCTTCGCCTTCATTCACCAGCGGTATTGTCGTACGGCCGATAATAATCCCTTGGGTAGGCGACAAGATCGGTTCTTCCACATTGCCTAGCGGGTCGGAAACAACCCCTAGCACCTCACCTTCTTCCACTTTTAGACCTAGGGTTTTATTGGCCCGTAAGATGCCGCTGCGCGGTGCCCGTACCCAAATACTGGTGCGCGCCACAAAGGCTGATTTTGACTTGGGCACCTTGAGCGTTTTAGGCATCATGCCTAGCTCCCGCATAACGCCAATGACGCCTTTAACACCACCACGAATTGAAGCTTCATCAAAGCGCAGGGCTTCACCGGCTTCATAAACGATAACCGGAATGCCTAGCTCGTAGGCAGAATGCCTCAGTGTGCCATCGAGTACCGAGGTGTTTACAATGACTGGCGCATTAAAAGCATTGGCCATACGGTAAGTTTCAGGATCGTCTATTACTGCACGTATTTGCGGTAAGTTATCTCGGTGCACAGCAGCGGTGTGTAAATCAACTCCATGGGTTGATTTAGCTACAATCTCAGTGAGGAAAAGATGGGCCAATCTGCCGGCCAGGGAGCCTTTTTCAGAGCCAGGAAATGAGCGATTTAAATCGCGTCGATCTGGGAGGTAGCGCGACTTGCTAATAAAACCGAAAATATTCACCACCGGCACGGCGATGATTGTACCGCTAATTCGATTCACCGCTTTTGTGTTAAGCACTCGCCGGATAATTTCGATGCCGTTTATTTCATCGCCATGAATGGTGGCAGACACAAATAGAACTGGGCCTGGCTTTCTGCCATGAATCACATAGACATCACAGTACATGGAATTGTTAGTGTACAGATCAGGAACCCGCAGTTGGATTTCAGCCTGGGTGCCAGGTTTAATTACAGTGCCGCCAAGCTCAAATGAAGCTCTCACGTATTAGCCCCTGCCTTTCGTTTTAGTCGAACTAGTTTTCATGTTTTTTTCGATAAACGTAATAATTTGACTTGCCACATCTTTGCCTGTGGCGTTTTCAATGCCTTCAAGGCCAGGCGAAGAATTGACCTCCATGACCACAGGGCCATGATTGGATCTTAAGATATCAACACCGCACACATTCAGGCCCATAGTTTTTGCCGCGCGCACAGCGGTGGAACGCTCTTCTGGTGTTATACGTACTAGGCTTGCGGAGCCGCCTCTGTGGATATTGGACCTGAACTCACCTTCGGCCCCTTGCCGTTTCATAGCGGCAACTACTTTGTCGCCAATGACAAAACAGCGAATATCAGACCCACCCGCTTCGCCAATAAACTCTTGAACGAGCACCGAGATATTAAGGCCAAGGAAAGATTCGATCACGGTTTCTGCCGCTTTTTTAGTCTCGGCCAACACAACGCCAATGCCTTGGGTGCCTTGTAACAGTTTAATAACTAATGGCGCACCACCAACCATTTTGATCAGATCGTTAATATCATCCGGCTTGTTGGCAAAGCCTGTGATGGGTAGACCTATCCCTTTGCGTGACAATAGTTGGGCTGCTCTGAGTTTGTCCCTAGAGCGTGATACCGCCACTGATTCGTTTAATGGGTAAACTCCCATCATTTCAAACTGCCGCAGTACCGCCGTACCGTAAAATGTGACAGAGGCACCAATGCGAGGAATGATTGCATCGAAGCCGCTAAGATCCTCACCTTTATAGTGAATCGACGGCCGGTGGGACGTGATATTCATATAACAGCGCAGTGCATCGAGTACCCGCACTTCATGCCCGCGGTCTTTGGCGGCTTCAATAAGTCTTCGGGTAGAGTAAAGTTTCGCGTTTCGCGAGAGTATTGCAATCTTCATGGGTCATTCCAATTCGAGGACTTGAAGCTAGTTTTCGGTCGTGGTGCTGCTCACAAAATGCGGTATTGGACTTGCGTATACCTCAGCCCTTTTGTGAGTTGGTTGCATTGCTGTGTCCAGACCAACAGGATACTTTAGGCAATGCTAATTTAGCTGGTCTGTAAAACGCTACTGAGTTAAAACGGCCGACTGACTACAAGCTTATAGGTTGAGTCATCATACCTTACACATTATGCGGGTCAAGTTGAGCAGCCTGAGCCTGTTGGCATTCGTTGGTGCTTAACGCATGCCGTGTAGCAAGCGATCAAACAGATCCGCACCTGTGATAATTCGCGGCACATCGGTCCAAACTAGTACCACATCGTTCTCAATCACCCCTTGGCGTTTCTTTTTGCTGCGTCGCATTGAGCGAATAACAGAACCAAGATCAGTTTTGAGGTTGGTCACAATAATAGGTCTGTGGCAAAAGTCATAGGGGTTTAAAGGTTGCTGGGGTTGATTGTCATCCAGCAGCGCAGCGCGCAAAAATTCGTCAGCATCTAGCAGTAGCCGAGGTTCGCTGTTTTCGTCGCAGATCACCACCCATTTTTTGCCTGAGGCATGGACTTGCTGTAAAAACGGATCTTCTTTTGAGCAGCTAAATTCTGGAAACCTTGGTAAATCTATATCCGTTTTGACATTGATAATACTTTTTGGGTCTACGTCAGCGCCTTCTTCTGTGGCGAATAAATCATCTATTTCTAAGAAGTTGAGTGCGCCGATACCTTCGATGTCATCTACATCACTGCTATGGTTCTCAATATGTCTGAGTAAAATATCCCGTATTACTCGCTCGCGGAAAAACTCTGCAGACTCTTTGCCGAGCCAAGCGTCGAGCATTTTCGCAGCGGGCTTGGCAACAGGATATAGCACGAATTGATAGAAGCGCAAAAAAGGGCTAAGCAGCGACGCCATTTTGAGCGCGTTGCGTGAAAAATAGGCTTGGGGAATTATTTCGCCAAGTATAGTGATAACAAAAGTAGAGAAGAAAAAGGCCAATGCCCCTGCCAGTACTGAATTCGACAGCAGAGTTAGCAAGACGTTAATGCCCACATTGCCCCAAAGAATCGTGGCTAGTAGAAAGTTGGAATCCTCGCGCATTTTCAGTACACGACGAGCTTTCTCATTGGTGTCTGCTTCTACTTCAAGCTGTAACCGCGATAGACCAAAAAACGCAAGGTTTAGCCCCGAAAACATCGCTGATTGGGTGACGCAAAATACGATGCCTAGCCAAATATAAAACTCCATATCTTTTCTAACCCAATGCCCGTGATTTTGAGAACGCGGATTCTAGCCTACTTTCTGTCGAAGGAATGACTAATTATTGCCGTAGTAGGGGCCATTTAGTGAGATCAGCTGAGGACGCAGGGGAGCAAGAAGTGATTGGCAATAGTGGGGGCGTAGCATTTGTCTGTTTTGAGAGCTTTTTAACAGGCAACAGTTGTGTCTAGCTTAAAGCAACCAATAGCAGTAACGGAAATCATAGGATCTGCCGAAGGTCACTGTAAGGATAGCCTTTTAGTCGTCTGATTTTTCAGGCTCTATGCTGGCTTTGGGTTCAATTAGGCTATTTGTTTCGAGGTTAGATTCCGGTGCTTGCGCCTCTTCTGCATCTGAGGAAGTTGGCGTTATAAAAAACTTACGGGTTTTCTGTTTAGTTCTGCGCAGCACATCCATCGGGAAATCAGTTAAGCCGCGCAGGCCAGCAATTGAGGATAAATTTCTGACTGTGTGAAGTGCGCCATTGATTAGACTTTCTATTACCAATCGCTCGCCGACTTCGCCTTGCTCTTTAACGAACGAGAGCCTGTGGAGCGAATAGAGACCGACGATTACTGCAAACAGGAAGAAAAAATCCCACTGCTCTATGTTCAGAGTTGTGATGTCTTGTTCTGCTATAGGGTTTTCCCACCTGGCGATTAACGACAATTTGCGGTCTAGAAAAAAGTCGGCAGTGAGCCCGCCAATGATCGACGCGGAGCCGGCCGCAATTGAATTGCCGATGGCACTGGCGGCCATAAAGCTGGTGGCATTGCCTCGGGGCGCCAATTTCATCGTGATATTTCCCCCAGCGAGAGTCACCCCCGCCGAGGCGATGCCAGTAAGAATATGAATCATGATAAGCAATGGGATGGTAAAACTGTGTCGCTCTGGAAACATGGTAAATGTCCATGCAAAGATACAGGCGATGAATAGTGGGCTGCAGACAGAGAGCACTGACTTGTTGGCCATTTTGTCGGCGATCCGACCCCATTGAGACACCACTAAAAAGCTGGATAGCTGACTTAGGGTCATTAATAAAATGATCCAGGTGAGGGGAAGCTCCATTCGCTTTAGCATATGCACGGTGAAAAAAGGCGTTGCTAGGTTAATGGCAAAATTCCATGACATTAAAAATGCCAGCAGACGCCTGAAGTTTTGATCCTTCAACGGGGTGAGCAATCGCTTCCACAAATCTAACTGCTCATTGGCTGGCGCCATTGCGGGCTCTTCAATATGGGAGGCTGCCCAGACTGAATAGATTCCGCCACAGAACGCAAAACCATAGATTACGGTGAATGCATATCTCTCGGGCAGCCAATTAAAATGCTGCCAGACATCGATAAAACCAGCAGCGCATAGACTGAGTAGAATGCCTACCCCCATCATCACTCGCTGCCGGCCGCCGAACACTGTTCCCATCTGATTGTCTGGAATTAGGTCTCGCATCCAAGAATTCCAGCTGCAAGAAATAAAAGCCCCGGCCAAATAGCGTACGCCGAAGGCGGCCATGATTATGTTCAGGGCTAGTCTTGCCTCGCTTACGAATGCCGCCAAACCAATGACTAACAGCATGGGCCGGGCAACCATACCGGCGACTGAATAGATTCGGCGGCGATTGCGGAAATGCTCGATGACATAGAGCGCAGGTATTTGTGCTAGCTGGGAAAGATGGGGAATGGCGGCTAACAAACCGATGACGAAGTTGCTGGCGCCTAAGGACACCGCATAGGCCACCAAAAAAGTGCCTACGGCTAGAGTCTCCATTATTTGGATGCCGATGCCATTACGCAGCAGCCACTGCATATCGGGGGTTACGGGTTCTTTATGGTCAGTAGTCAATTAACGTCGTCTCGGCGGCCAAGGATTTGAGGCGCAGTAGAATATACGCAGCGGCTGCTTTAGTTAAGCAGGAATTCTCAGCTATTAAGCCTATGGGCCAGCGGCTAAAAGGGCAAAGGCGGTATTGGGAATCTCCAGCCAACTACTTTTTATAGGTGGGAGCGCAGTGCGGCCAGCATTTTCGAGAATCGATCCAATACAGTATTTTCTTTCAAAT
>JBLGBD010000116.1:0-10441 GCA_047617585.1 Pseudohongiellaceae bacterium
TTAAATCACCTTCAGAAAGAGACTGCAAGTTGACCGCAGCTACAGTCTCAGTGCCAGTAATGGCTTCAGTATTCTCGAAGCTACCTGCAGATAGGCCCAAGTACTCCAACGCACTGGACGATCCGTTTACTAGGGTGAGGTTTGAATTACCGTCAGACGCCGCAATAGTAAACTGATTAGTCGATGCGCTGAAGCTAGCATCTAGACCCGAAACAGAGTTGATGTAGGATGCTATAACTGCGCCACCGCCTGCGGCATCATCGTAAGAACTACCACCTACATCTGGCGCATTTCGAAGGTCGATCGTGGTATCAACACCGCCAATATTGAACGTTAGGTTATAGTTACCGTCACTTCCAGCATCAGTCGCATTAGCAAAGCCAGTAACGTTTTGAGTCACAGCTGTTGCAGCCGCTTCAGATAAGGCACTAATAGTGACCTCAGAGTCTGCACCAAGCGCACTAGAGGTAAGGCTTAGAGTACCACCGGTATTCAACGCAGTAATTGCACTGCCGGAAGCTGCAAGCTGAAGGTTTAACTCATCAGCCAAGCCATCCACGTCGGTATAGTCAGCATTCAAAACGATGTTTGTTGATGTGATTCCATCAGTAATAGTGAATGTTGTCGCTGCGTTACCAGTAGTAGTACCGTTGACAACATTTGCGGAGACTGCTCCAGTCCCTTCTGTATACCCTGCTATCGTAACTTCACTTGCATCGCCGGTTCCCGCAGCAGTAAATGACAAAACGTTAGCCGTTTGCCCAACCGTTATGGCATTACCTGCCAACTGGCTCGTAATGTCTGCGAAAACTGCATCGGCATCCGTATAATCTTGATCTAGCGTGATCGTCGCAGCGGCGGTGGTACCGTCTGTAATCGTAAAGGTAGTGTTGTTTGATAGACCATTGTCGGTTCCATCACCCAAATTACCCGCTACAGCTCCCTCTGTATACGAAGCAATGGTGATCTCAGCAGCATCCCCAGATGCAGCTGACGTAAACTCAATAACACCTGCACTAACTGTTGCTGTAATTCCAGCAGTCGCTAGCTGACTATTAAGAGCATTCTGCAATCCAGTATCATCAGTGTAATTGGTGTTGAGGAGAATGCTATCGGTGTTGGCACCATCACTAACAGTAAAGGATACAGCCTGGCCTGTGAAATCGAAACTACCAACCGCACCACCGCCTGTCGTCACTGCGGCATCATCCGCAAAATTTAAGGCCGTAGCACCTGCCCCGTTGTAAACAGCAGCACCTGCTGTGAAGTCAGCCGCCACAGTCGCAGCGCCGGCCGCTGTGATACTCGCCGCAGAGTCGCTAGAAAATGCATTAAAGCTGCCGTCGTCGGCAACAGCATAGCCACCATTTATAAGAGCACTATTTGTATCGATACCAATTGCAGTACCACCCACAGCATCCGCTGCACCAGGCGCTTTGGCATCTGCACCCACTATGCTATTAGCAGTACCATCTGTGCTTATACGGCCAGCAGTAAAACCAAAGTTAGTGGCTTGAGTCGCCGCCGCAGTCGAACTAGAGACGTAGTTATCAACACTAATTGAACCACCAGTCTCGGCAGTCTTTCGTTCAAACACTAAGCGAGTACGGGTGTCGTTGAATTTAGCCTCGACAACATCCCCTGCTCCAGCATCGGCGATATCTTGGTTCAACTCAGCTAACAAGCGGTCTGCGTCAGCAGGGTCAGCTTGGAATCCAGAGTAAAGTGCATTAGTGAAATCAGTATTCACAGTCACTGTGTATGAACCGTTCTCTGATGCCATCGCAGCATCGGCCACAACGATATCAAAAGAAGCGGAGGCGCCAACGGCACTGTAATCAGCCGCCACAAAGTTACTGTTGCCAGTTATTGACGCATTTACCGCCGCGGTACCTGTCAATGCCGCTCGGCCAATTTGGCCACCACGGGCTACGTTTGTGTCGCTATCAAGTGTAGTAACCGCGCCAAGACTGTCAGTGGCATCTAAACCCAGTGCTGATCTAGCCGTAGTCGCACCACCTGGTACGCCTCCGTTAACGGTAATAGTCTTAAGCTGGATATCGCCCGCCTCAGCAGATGTTCGGCGGAAAGCCAGTTTATCTCCATCGGCGATGTAGGCCTCAGCAGCAATGTTGCCTGATAAGTCTGCATTAATACCATCGACAAAGGCTTGCAGAGTTCCACCGCGGTAATCCTGATCCAAAGTAACCGTTGCAGTTCCATTTTCGAACGAGCTTGTGGCTCCAGATATTTCAAGAACAAAGGTAGATGCCGCACCAGAGAAGTTAGCATTTGTCAGGTCTACTGACTCGCCACCAGTAATAGTGGCAGCAAGTGGGCCCGTGTTGCCAACGTCTGACGTCACTTCAGTACGTGAAGAACGTGACGTGGTATTCACCGCTGCCGTGTTGGCTGAGAACGTACCCTCAACAAGACCTGCATTTCTCAAGCTGCCAGTTCCGGCAGTGATAGAAATTGGCGAAGAGCCGTTGACAGAAGTCAGGGTGAAGCCACCTTCAGTCGCCGCATTGGAGGTTAAACCAGTGCTGGCAGCGGACAAGTTGCCAGTGGCAAATTCTAGGGAAATGTTGCGACCATCTGCAGCCTCAAGGGTGATACCACCGGCTGAGTTGCCTTCATCACGAGCTACCACGCCGGTTTCTGCCGAGCGGGCATTGATTGCAGTAACCACCGAAGAGCGGTCTGAAGCCTGATCAACATCACCAGTGGATAATGCTATGTCTACTCCGTTTAGAACAATTGTACCCGACGCCGCTTTGGCACCACCTGAAGCAGCTTGCTGAGCACTACCGGTTGCTATGTTGGTCAAAGCACGGGCTTCAACACCAGTTTGATCTGAGACCTTATTAATAGCCGCCGCTTTAGAGATGGCACTAGCCGCCGCATTGGTAGTAGAGGCGCTATCATCGGCAGCAGTTGATGCGCCAATTACCACACCGTTGATGACTAGGTCACCATTGGCTAGGGCGTTAGAGGAACCTAATGCGCTCACACCAGCTGACTTGCCGCCGCCTAATGACTCTGCGGTTAGCGCGGCAATTCCAAAGCTTACTGTCTCACCGACATTGGCACCAATTTGGAATGTGGCATCGAAATTACCGTCTAATAGCTTAATACCGTTAAACGTAGTTTGTTCGCCTGTCCGGGAAATTTCTGCAACAAGCTGAGTTACCTCGGCTTGGAGGGCTTCACGGTCAACGTCACTGTTCGTGGCGTTGGCAGATTGAATTGACAGTTCACGAATTCGCTGCAGGTTGTCGGTCATTGTGCCCAACGCACCATCGGCAGTTTGCGCCAGAGACACGCCGTCTCCTACGTTTCGTATAGCAACACCCAGACCTTTAATCTGTGAGGTGAAGCGAGTTGAAATCGCAAGACCTGCAGCGTCGTCTTTCGAACTATTAATACGAAGACCAGAAGACAATCTGCTCAAAGCCTGCTGATTAGCAGATTGTGATTTATTTAGATTGCGCTGTGCGGTAAGCGACGCGATGTTGGTATTTATAATTTGTGGCATAGCCAAAACTCCTTGTTAACGTGATTCGCTTCCGACTTGGTTGCGTTGTCACAAAATGCGGAAATTAGCCTTATGCTGATTTCCAATCCTTAAGTCAATGCATATTCAAACCAACAAAGTGCATTAACCTTCCTATGCAAGAAAAGTTAACGGCGGCTGAAGAAAAAAGTAGAGAGCAAGATTAAGACTGATAAAGCGCAACAAATAAAGTTTATAAAAGCAAAAGTTCTATAGTCATTCAGCTTCCAGAAAATCTGCAAAGGCCCAGTGTTTTCGGGCACTGGAAAACACTTTTAAGCACAGAGAAACCGGCTCATCTGATTCAAAAACTAGTTATATTCGTTATAAGAGTTAAGCGTCAAACCGATAGAAACAATTGATCTAACTGGCGGGCTAAAGTTTTGAGGTGGAGAAGTCAAACAAACGGACAATCATCTTTGAAATTGGAATCAGGAAGATTCCAATGAGCTTGTGTAAGGCCGCGGCAATCACAGTGTTTGCAATAGTCGAATGTTAGATCGATAGCTTAGGAGGCCAAATTTTTAACGAGGAAGTTTTGAACTATTCCAGCCAAGGTTCAATCACTGAGCTGAAGAGATGAATATCACTAAGCAGTGAAGCCGGAATTAAAGAGCCGCTTAGAACGACCTAGCAATAATTTCAAACACACCTCAATAAACCAAGCCAAGATCAAGCGACGAAAGACCTAGATCTACTGGGTGCTAAGTTACGCAGTCTTTTAAGGTAGAAAGATCCTGAAAGCACCGCCACCTAAGGTGGAATCGTTATCAACCTCAATATAGCCCTCTCGCTGGCCATTGCGATGTAGCTCAGCTACTCGCGCCGAAAAATACAAGCCCAAGCCAGTACTGCCAGTGTTGAAATTTATTCGAGTAAGATAACCGCCAGGATCAGAGCGAAGTTCTGCTGGAAAACCACGACCATTGTCTTCAACAGTTATACGAATAAAATCTCCGACTTTCTCCACCGCGACTCGAATTTCATCGTCCGTATAGCGAATAGTATTTACGATGACATTGGTTAACACGTTTTTGATAAGCATGGCATCAAAGTACCAAACCAAGTCTTGCGGACAATCCACGGTAACTCTAATTTTTTTCATGTTAAGCAAAGTGTCGTGGGCGAGCATTTCATCTTCTAAAAATTCACGCACATGGCATTCTTCAATAGAAACAAACAGGCGTTCGTTTTGCAGCCTATAAATGCTTAGAAGCTGCATCATGTCATTATTGATACGAGACGCTTCGTAGTTCAGAACCACAGCCCGTTGATTGTCTTCATCAGTTTTTGGTGGATTGGCTTTTAGAAATTCGTCAAGCGAATGGAGCAAAAGCCCTACCGAATTTTTCACATCATGTACCGCCGAGCCAAAGGCTAGCGAAAAATCGAGAGGTTGCTTTTCCATAATTTCCTCAGGGTCCTGTTTGACCTAGTTGGCTTGTGGTGAACTGGAGTCCAGTGATTTGAATCTTTGTAAGAGATTGGTATAACGGGCGAAATGGCGACTAGACTCATCGATGGGTCCAATGCTGTCCAAGCACGCCTTGCCTTTTTTGCTATAGGCAACCGTTACCCGGCCGTCTTCCATTACCCGCAATAGCGCTTGGGTAAGGTTCAAATTAAGCACAACACTGCGGGGGGAAAGTCTTACCGCTTCGGAAAATAGCTTAATCGATTCTTCTAGGTCTTCCTGCTCATAAAACTTGGCGGCATCCTCGTTTAACTCTCTTGCCCGGCCGGCAAGTTCCTCAGCTTCGAACACAGAAATCAAGGTTTTAGCGTGATTGCGCTGGGGCAGAGTTAAGTCTTCACGCTCTAGCAATGCCACTAGATTGATATTGGCTTTTTGTTGTTCACCAAGACGAAGAAGGGTTTGCGCATACTCTAATAGCGTCCCGGTGCTCAAGATTTCTGGGTCAGTCAGCAAATTAGGCTCCAAGCTTTCCATCAGCTCAAGTGCCATGTTCGGCTTTTGCTGGTTGAGATACAGCCTAATATTAATTAGATCTTTGCGGGTACTGCTTTCTTTATCTTGAGAGAATCTATCATCCATTTCTGAAACGAGTTTATGCACTTCCATAACCTTGGTCGCATCATACCTTGATAAATCGCCAATCATACTGTCAGTAATAGCACCGGCTAGTTTAAAGTAGCGATCAGGCTCTTCTTGAATCGAAAATTTAGATGACTTCAAGGCCTGCCGAAATGCTTTCGCAGCTGCCTCATGATCACCATTGGTTGAGCACACTTCGCCCAAGGTGTTTTGTCTATCAACTGAGAATGGCGACAATTTTGCCGCGTGTGTAAGATGTTCTTGCCCGGTTTCTGTATCTTCTAAATGTTGATAGCACTCAGCTAAAAGGTCGTAGGCCGGCACACAGTTATTGTTCAATACCAACACCTGCTGCAATTCAGTTATCGCTTGGCTGAATTCTTTTAGGTAAATGTGAGTGCGCGCTAATCCCAACAGTGCCCAATCTAAAATACGTCTGCTTAAGACACTTTTATACACCCTTTTCGCCTGCTGATATTGCCCCAGCTTTAGATGTAGCTCCGCGGATGTTTTCTGGCACCACGCATGGTGTCTTGACTGTTTTTCGCCAACATCCAAACATAAGTCGATGGCTTGTTCATAGTTGTGATGTTCAATTGCAATGTTTATGTCGCTTAAGCACATTTGCTTGTCTAGCAAGCGATCAATCTTGCGACGCAAAACCGCCTGATTGAAAGGCTTAGCAATATACCCTTCCGGCTCGCTTTCCAAGGCTCCTAAAACCACCTCACGGCTAGTTTCTGCGGTGATCATGATAAAAATACAGTCATGCCTAACAGTTTTAAAGTAACGTAGTTCATGGAGTAACTGCTGGCCATTTTTGCCCTCCCCCATATTGTAGTCACAAAAAATTAAGTCAAATGAGGTTTCCTCGCAAAGCGTCGTGGCTTCGCGGGGATTTTGCGCCAGGGCGATTTTAGTGAAGCCGATAGACTTCAGCGCTTTACTCATAAAGCTTAAGTGCTGACTAAAATCATCTACAACGAGCACATATTTACTGGCGTAGTCGATTCGAGGCTTTAAAATTTCAGGCATGTTGCTCCGCCACCAATTACTTTCGTTTATTAGAAGGGTTCTTGGATAAGCCTAGTACATTTTATAAAGATCGAGCGGGTAGGATGAAAATAAATAGAGGAGGCTAACGAGGACGCCAAATTAGTGTTTAGCAGTGAGGCGCAATTTGAATCGAGTCTGGGAAATGCCACCGAAACCACGCAAGGGGTTGTCTGTCTCGTCCAATTCGAAAGAGGTTAATTCGGCCCATGACAAACCTAGCGACTTAGAATACTTGATGCCTTCCCACACCAGACTTTGCAGTATGGGCTCGGCATTAATATTAGTGCCTACAATGCTGGCGATATAGTGAGCTTTATCTTTAGAGAGTGAAAAAGTCGAACTGGCGATTAGATTACCATCTGCAAAAGCCTGGATGATAAATGCCTTTCTTGCCTCGAGCAGAGAGCGGTAGTAAGAATTGCTAGCTTGGTCTTGAAATGGATTCTCACTATCAGGTGTGCTTGTTAAACGCTTGTCATAAACAAACTCGCTGCTAGCACACACGCTAGAATCAAGGTCTTGAGGCGAATCTAAAACTTGGAATGTAAGATTTTTTTCTCCCCAAGCAATGGCATCAACATTCAAGCGGCTTAAGTCTTGCTCTAGTTTTTGCTTGGAGGCCCTGAGATCGATCAGCTGAGTTGGGCACAGCACGGGCATAGCACCGGTCTTTAGCAGCCAATGGGATACTGGCGACATTATGCCGAAGTCCATCGAGTCAAAAAATTCCAGCAAATCTGGCTGAAGTTTTGCCAACAGCGCATCCAAGTGTTGGTTCAAGCAAGAAAACACTTCTGATTCAACGTTGTGGGACAACGAATTCAAACTCTGCGCATCAAATTCGGAGGTAACAAACAGACCTGTGCAATCCAGAGTCCGTTTTGACCGTGTCTGCTGTTGAAGAATTAAACAGCAGCCAATTAGCGGTTTATCGTCCTTAACGACAACAAAAGAGTGGTCTTTGCTGTCCCTCTCTGAAGGCCGATTCGGCGCTTGATCAAAATTAAGTGTGCACTGAAGTTCCGAGAATGCGGCATTTATCTTATAGGGCGACTGCCCCATAGAACTCAGGCGCTGCCAATAAGTAGAGAATTGGTGATGCTGAGTATCGATAACACTTGGCTGATTCATTGGCTGAAAAAATCCTGAGTGAACATACTCTTAGCTACAGAGTAGTCACTATTATGGCAAATTATGAATTTTCAAGCAGTGAACTAGGTCCGCAAATGAGCAATCGCCAGCTTTTTGTTGGCAAAAACCCTCATTTGGGTTTGAAAACACACGAGCTGGCTATCTTGCAGCCTTGCGGTTAGGTTGTCGAATGTTTTCTAGCTCCAGAGCTGCACTTTTCTGCGCAATTTTCATACTTTGAACTACATTATTAGGTATAGACCTTAGGAAACGCTTCGCCATGAAAATAATCGCTGTTATCCAGTTAGATCGATGGCTTAAACAATTTGATGTAGTCCAAAACAAAGAAGCGCTGATTGCACCGATCACGCGTATCGTCAGGCTGTATAAGCAATGTCACACAATACATGCTTGGACGTTTAGTCTTACCTATGACAAAAGCTATTCAACGCAGGCCGACGAGCTCGCGAAGTTAGGCGTAGAACTCCAGCCCAGAGACTGCTTTGATCCACTAACAGCATTCTACGAACTCGTAACTCGCTGTTTAAGTAGCTCCAAAGTCCTCAATCAAGAAACCGCGATTATCCGAATAGACGCTGGCGAAATGGACCCAGAATTAGAGCTTATCGATGCCATGCTAAAAAACCACATCGAGCACAGTCATCACTACAGCCGGAATCGAGGCGCCCAGCACCATGATGACATTGAGATTATGAATTTTTCAGTACTCAGAGAGGCATGGCAAGAAGCCCTATTGCCCGATGATAGACTTCAGATAACCCCTTACATTTATCGCCAACAACAGCGCCTAAATTTAGGTTTCTACCCTCGCCCAGCTAACGCAACTCTGTGTGCGTAAGGACAACCCACAAACAGCTATGGAAAGATCTAAACGTAAAGTTTGGAGTCAAATTCTTAAATCATCTGAACATATGCATGAGGTGGCACAAAGAAATGACTGGGAGCTATTACAGGACCTAGTTCTTGAGCGCAAAAAACTACTGAGTATTTTCTTCGCAGAGCCCGTTCTCGAAGATCGTAATATCGCGTTAGACCAAATAATCAAAGATATCCAATTGATTCTAAGTCATGACGCACAAACCAAGTCATCAAGCCTCAAACACAAAAACGCGGTACACGCTAGCCTCAAGACTTTAAACAAAGGCAAGGCCGCCGTGAAATTGTATCGTTAAAGACAATTGCCTTGCCTGGCATGTTGCTGCCTAGCCGTATAATCTCGTGATAGACTCGCTAAAAATTGGAGTCTACCGTGAACTGGATTTATCCAAACCCCTTTCTAAATGAAATAACTGTCACCACAAAAGATATTGATGGCCTAAACCATGCCAATAACGCCTGCTATGTAGTTTGGTGTGAGCAAGCTGCGTGGAAGCACTCGGAATTTTTGGGACTGAGCGTCGAAGACTATAAAACACTCGATAGGGGTATGGTTCTGCATAAAGCTGAATACGAATACTTCGTGCCAAGCCTGCTTAGTGACACTCTCCAATTCGCAACATGGCTTACCAAATGTGATCGAAAGCTGCGCCTTGAGCGACAATTTCAAGCGGTTAAAACTAACACTGGAGAAACCGTCATGCGAGGCTGCTGGTCATTGGTGTGCGCAACACTGTCTACCGGAAAAGCGACCCGCTTTCCTGAAAAATTTCTGACAGCCTATGGCAATAGACCACTGCCCCTTGGCACGCTATAAATACCTGCAATCGCTTACAGATAGTTAAACAGAGTGAGTCCACTTATTCGAGCAAAGCTGGCCTGCGCCGCCTCTAAAATAAACGTTTCTTGAGTGAGCTGGCTTATCGCCTCGGCGAAATCTAAATCTTCTAATTGTGATAGGCTTGCCCGTGTAGCCAGTCTTACGTCAGCATTGGTCGACTGCACATTTTCCACCATGTTCAGCCTCGTCCCGACAAAGCTCTGCCCTTCCAACAACCTAGTTTGCGATTTGTCCAAGTTAGTTAATGTGTTCGCAATACTGCTAGTCAGTTTTTGTCTGTCCTGCGGTGAATCTGTCAAGTTGTCCAGCTGGATTGAAAAGTCTTCAAGTGTTGCAAGCAAGCCTTTTTTGTCGGTCGATTTGGCTATAAAGGTATCACCTGGCTGTGGTTTTCCGCTAATTCTAACCCCGGCTCCCTCAAATTCTACTAACTGCCCTGTCTGGAAATCTTGATTACTTGAGATAACCCGACCGTCTGAAACTTGTTTTATTGTGTATGTGAGTCTGGGAGGCTCAACTTCGTCTATAGGCCTGAACTCGATAATCACGTCTTCGGGAAAGAACGCATTAAATTTTTCTTGATCGAGAATTCGTTCACTGACAATTTGAGCTGGTGGCTGGGCCTTGTTCGCAGGGCTCGCTTTCGCGGTTAAAGAAATTGTGGTGCTATCGATAGATTCAAACAAACTCTTACCGGACGTGCTTGCTTGAGCGAAGCTATTTGGGCCCAATTGAATTGTACGGCGACCTTCATCACCCGCAAAAGCATAGCGGTCATCAGCGGACTTCACATAGGGCTGGGCGCCACCATTGAGACCAGAGAATATGAAGTTGCCGTTGCCATCACGGCTGTTCATCGACTGCGCCATTGAGTCAACAATGCCTTTCATCTCTATGCTAATAA
>JBLGBD010000117.1:0-10336 GCA_047617585.1 Pseudohongiellaceae bacterium
ATGACGAATTGTTTGACCAGGCCAGTTTACAGTTCTTTACGTCCGATGCAGGCTTGCCAGGCGAAGGTGAGGCGTTTAGAGATTACGGACTGGTCTCGCTGTTCCCTGCTAGCAGTGAGACTCAAATTGTTATTATTGCTGGAATGCGAGATGCGGGTTTAATGCATACCGCTAAAGCGCTAGCGGATACTGAAAGTTTGAATGACCTAACACGGGCGTTAGAGACCGCAGACTCTAGCTCGCCAGTTTCTTTCGAGGCGCTGTATGAGGTGTTTGGCGTTGACCGATTGAATTTTGACGCCAACCTTGTTTACACTCACAGCCTAGACCCAAAGCAGATATGGAAAAACTCGCTGGGACGCAAGACTAGGCCGCTTTAGGGAGCCAGCCCTAAACTGTATTAAAAATAGCGCAGTTATTGAGTTAGCTGACCCGGTTGGCAAGGACTTCCCTGCGGCGGGTGTTAGCCGCAAGTTTGCGAGCTTTTTCATCGCCATACTTGTTGATCGCAAAATACGCATTGCGCTGCTTACGCTTACCAGCTTTACCTTCTTGCCAAGTAGCAACCCACGAATTGTCTTTAGCGGAAAAACTAACGCCAATCTCACCTGAGGAGTTTAGAGGAGAAATTTTCCTTGGGCTGAACTTGGCATAAGGCCAGTTTTTGCCATAAATCTTCAGTCCTTGTTCGTCCCGCTTTTCTTTTGCGGCTGTAATTGCTTTAGTCTTGCCGCCATATCTCCTAAAAGGAAAGGACTGTTGAAAACTACGGCTGTCATATTTGATTCTTACCCAAGCGCAGTTCGTACCGCCGGATTCGATGATGCTTATATGGTGGAGCGCGCTTAATCTCAATACCTGTTACCTCTGAATTGAATTGAATTGAGTGGTAGGGAGCAGTCAGCCGTTAGAACATCGCAGCAGTGTGCCTTGGGTTGAGTATAGAAAGAATCGGGCCGCAACTTCTGTGCGCTTTTTCCGACTGTTTTAATCGGCTAAACGCTGAAGCTAGGTTTAAAGAAGCAGTTTATTGGTCAGATTGGAGCTAAAGTTAAACCCCAGTTATGAAAAACTTAGGCGTGAGCTGCCATATGTTGAATCACGCCAGGCTTACGACTTTCCACATAAGAGATAGTGTAGGTGTAATTTTTGGCGCTCGGATCGATGTCCATAGCTTCATCTATTGCTGCTGCCAGATCTGCTTGGGCTGCTTGTTGGGTAAGGTAGGGGCCCGAGATTTTGACTTGCAAGCTAGGCTCGTTCGGTGCTGAGGCAACGATATAGAAGTTTTTAGCGTTCAATGTTGTTCCAATAATCGAAAGTGCTCATGTCTTTAAGCCGCGTTAACCTTGAGCCATAGACCAGATATCGGCGGAGTATTAAAAACCAATAGCCTTTTTAATACAAGAACTATCACTCTCATCTTTAGGGCTTTATACGGGCGATCTCAGTTAGTCGTTGTGCTAAGACTAATTCTACTAACGCTATGAATGAGTGTCCCAGATCTCATTTGCCTCAGAAAGGCTTAATTTGGCACACTGATTCATGCGATTTGATACAAATAGCCCAAACTCTCGTTTATTTGACGGCATTAAGCCAGCCGAATGTCGCTTTTGCCGGTGGTGCCAATGGTTTTTCCCGCAGCATCATAAAGCGGTTTGCCGACTTTAATACCTTTTAATAGTTCCAGTTGCTCGCCATTGCGCTTGCGAGTTTTGGCAATGATTATGCCATTGACCGTGTTACTTTCATTGCATTGGAGTTTTGTTTGATTGAGTTGGGCCCATAACAGCAGGCACCGATCTCGAGTAGGATTAGTTGCCACTTGTGCAGTAAAGTCGCCGAGCTTTAACGGCAGCTTTCTAGAGCTTAGCCAGCTATGCTTCTGGGTATGGGTATGCTCAATAGAGGAGAGTAAGTCAGCTTTTTGCTGCAAAACCTTTGGTAAATCATCTAATTGCTGCTTCTCGACTAATTCTCTTTCTTTAAGCAGGATACTCTGCAACAGGGTGCAGTGGTCTAATTCCCTTTCAAGAAAGTTGCTTAGTTGGTTGAGGTCATGCATTAGCTATCAATCGATGTTTCAAGGGAAAGCATCTTTTCAGCAATACTTGCAGAATCGACTTTATACTCTCCGGCTACAATTCTGTTGTGTAGTTCTACCACTCTGGCGGCATCAAGATCAGGCAGCTGTTTGATGCGAGTCTCCAATGCGCTCATATCTATCGCTTGAGAGCTTAAGGCTACGGTTGCACTAGTCTTGGGTGCATTGGCATCCGACACGCTGCGACGATCACCTTTAAACTGTGTTACCACAGAGGCTTTGGCACTGCGGTTATCAGTAAGAGTTTGAGATGTATTTGGTCCGATTTTATTCACGACGACAACGCTTCCATTTCCATTTACTAAAACAAATTTATCCCTAATTTGAGTTGTTACAGTTAACAAGCACTCAAACTTAAAAGCCGATCATGCCGCTCAACACTAGCGGGTCTAAATTATAACGACTGGTGTAAAAATATCTTTAAGTCGAATAATTACTTATCGTGCTGGTCTTTTAGAGCCAGCGGTTATATGCCTGTTTTGCTTGGTGCTGTCGTGTAACTGGCTGTTATAACTGAACTTTTACTTTCCCCTGAGCAATCACCTCGGCTTGAACCACGATTTCCGAGCTACTATTGCGCACATTGATTACGCTTCCGACCGCGCCGTTTTGAAGCGCTTCGCCTTGCTGTCGAATGCTTAAATTTCTAGTTTCGGCAACTAGCTGGACTATATCTCCTCGCTCTATGACCATCGGTGAACGGACTGCGTCCATTGAAAATGCACCGCCTGAGGTAAGCGGATACTTCAGCTCCATGCCAATAAGAGTTTCACTGTCAAACACCGGAGAGCGACGCAACGTCGCTAAGTTCACTTCGTCGATGTAGATGTGGTGTGCTTCCAATACCACGCCACGATTCAAAGAATTAGCCGCAGTAGCGACTTGGCCATACACATTAACTTCAGCAGGAATGTATTTGCTCCAAGCCTGAGTGCCATGGCAGCTTACTTTTACCTGAAGTTTGCCAATCTCACGTTGACTGCCATTTAGCTCGATTTCTGGCTCATGGGGACAAAGAGGCAGGTTTAGACGAGGGTCTAGGTAGCCAACCCTAATTTCAAGGCGTTGATCGCTGCCTATGTCTGATTCGTGTAATTGGGTAAGAAAGACTTTTATCGACGTTGAAATTTGTTCGATAGCGGTGGTCTGTGCCAGCAGTATTGATACCAATGGCAGGTTTATAGCAAAGCCAGTGCCAAGGACCAACAGCGACTTTAGGAGTAAAACGGTGAATTTTTGCTTGCTCATCTCGACAGTGTAGAAGTGAATTTCTACTTGTGCTGAGTTTTTTTGCGCCAGCATGAACGCGGCAAAGGATGGCACAGGTCACTGCGGCCATTGCGGAAAACTATTGCCGCTAAAACCAGAGTTTGCCTTAAGAAAGCCGTGAATTGGGCTGCTTAGATGTTGGCATAAGGTTTGCTAAATCACTGTAACGAGTTTTATGCGGCTATGACGCTAGTTCATTTGGAACTGCGAAACTTGTCACAGCCTGTGGAGGTAAACACAGAATGCCAATTAATTTTGAAAGTGCATTGGGTATTCATGAGAAAGCATTGTACCTGAGGGATAAGCGAACTGAGGTTATTGCTAACAATATTGCCAACGCTGACACTCCGGGGTTCAAAGCGCGAGATTTCAATTTTAACGCCGTGCTGGGCGCTCAAACAGGCGGCGGGGCAAAAGGTGAATTATTTAGATCCAATGCAGGTCACCTGACACCATCTTCGCCGGCTACAGAAGTGACCCTGTCATATCGGGTGCCGTCTCAACCTTCGCTAGACGGAAATACAGTGGACGAGCAAACTGAAAATGCCGCATTCGCAAGAAATGCGATTGAGCATCAAGCGAGCTTCCAATTTTTAAATGGAAAGTTCACCGGCTTGATCAAAGCAATTCGCGGTGAGTAGAGTCATAAGAAACTAAGAGGATTACTACCATGAGTCTTGGAAACATATTCGATATAGCGGGTTCTGGAATGAGCGCCCAAACAATTCGTCTTAATGCAACCGCCAGTAATTTGGCCAATGCAGAGACCCCAGCGGGAAGCGAGGAAGATGCATTTAAAGCCCGCTACCCTATTTTTTCTGCGGTGCAGGCTCAGACATTACAGCAGATGCAAGGTTCTCAAGCATTGACGGGGGGAGACGAGTTTTCTGGGGTTCGGATCCAGGGAATAGTAGAAAGTGACAAGGCAGTTCAAATGCGTTATGAGCCACAGCACCCTCTGTCGGATGGGGAGGGCTATGTGTATTACCCAAATGTCAATGTGGTAGAAGAAATGACTAACATGATTTCTGCATCGAGATCTTTTCAAGCGAATGTCGATGTAATGAACGCAACCAAGACCATGATGCAGCGAGTACTGTCTCTTGGGCAGTAACTGAGGGTAAGTCTAATGAAAAATTCGTATAGCTTTCACCCAACTAAAGGGGAATCCAAATGACCGACTTAAGTGTCTTGGGGCTTAGTTCGTTCCAAGGTGAATCTGCTCCCAGCGAGCAACCGAAAAAATCTGCTCTAGGTAGAGATGAGTTTCTAAAGCTTTTGGTGACTCAACTTGAAAACCAAGACCCACTGAGTCCTCAAGAAAACGGTGAGTTTATTGCACAATTAGCTCAGTTTTCTTCATTGGAAGAAGCCCAAAATCTTAATCAAGGATTCAACAACTTCGCCGGCAGTTTTCAATCCTCGCAACATTTGCAGGCAACGTCCCTAGTCGGTAGGCCAGTGCATGTAGCAAGTAATCAAACTTTTCTTGGGGCAGATGATGCAATCAGCATTCTGGCAGATATTCCGGCTGGTACTGAATCTGCAACACTAAGCGTCTATAACGCAAGCGGCGGTTTAGTCGACAGTTTTGATCTTGGAGCCACCACACCTGGGCGTAACGAATTTGTCTGGACAGGAGAAGACCAATCTGGCGAGCGCTACCCGTCTGGCGTGTACCGGTTTGAAGTCAGTGCGGGAAGCAAAGGTGTAGTTGAACCTGCGCCGATCTATCTAAGCAGTAATGTGAATAGTGTAACCATCGAACCTGGAGGTTCTTTGACACTAAATTTAGCGGGCATTGGAGCAACGGCAATGTCTGAAGTTATTCAAATTAACTAGCAATACATTAAAAGGAATTAGTCTATGAGTTTTAGTATTGGTTTGAGTGGATTAAGTGCCGCTTCTGAAGAAATTAATATTGCGGGCAACAATATTGCCAATGCAAGTACGGTTGGCTTTAAAAAGTCGCGCGCGGAGTTTGGTTCTGTGTTTGCAGCATCAGTGCTTGGCGGCGGTAAAAACCAGCAGGGTAGTGGTGTCTCGCTGCAAAACATAGCGCAAGATTTTTCACAAGGCAGCGTGAGTTTTACAGGCAATGCTCTCGATCTTGCGATCAATGGCTCAGGCTTTTTCGTACTGCAAGGGGAAGCGGGCACCTCATATACTAGAGCCGGTGCGTTTGGTACTGACAAAAACGGTTACATCATTAACAATCAAGGTGAGCGCCTGCAGGGCTTCGCTCCAACAGCAAACGGAGCTGCAAGTGGCGGTGGACCGCTTTCTGATCTGGTAGTAACCACGGGCGAAATTCCGCCGCAATCTACATCTCAAGTCAAAAGTACGATTAACTTGGATGCATCGGCCTCGCCCTCTACAGTAATAGGCACGCGTCTAACAACCAACGCCGGTACCTCAAGTGATCCACAGCTGGGAGTACGCACGGCCCAGGCAGCTCAGATAGCAGGCAGGATCGCTACTTCAGGAACCGACTTCTCTGGAACTACTGCAGCGTCAGTTACTGGCTCCTTTAATATAAGTGGCGGGCTCGACTTTGCTACCGCTGGGGGTAACCAAGGTTTTTCAATTTCGGTTAATGGCGGCGCTTATCAAGCAATTGATTTAAGTGGATCTGATACTGCTGATGAACCGGCGTTAATCATTCATGTTCAGACTCAATTGGATGCAGCCCTGACACCACCCAATAACGTAGTTGTGTCGGCTGAAAACAATCGACTAGTGTTAACTTCAGCAGCAACAGGGTCCAGTTCTAACATTACGATAGGCAGTTTAGTGCAGGGCTTGGCGCAGAATGTTGTTACGGCAGGGTCAGTTGAAAGTGGTAAAACAGCCCCTTCGTCTGGCTTTAGAATCACCTTAGACGGTGTTTCGAGAGATATTGTAATTAACAAAGATTTTACCAATGCAGGTGCTGGTGCCTTGGCGCTAGGTGGCCGTGCGGGTTCGGGCAACGAGGCCTTAGAAGACAATATTCAGGCACAAATCAATTCCTCGACAGCCTTAGCTGGAAAAGTCTCTGTAAGTATCGATGGTGACGGTTTAGTGACATTTAGAGCGACTGAATCTGGCACTCAAACACTCCAAGTCAACCCGGTAGTATCGACTCCAGGTAGTGTGAATTTTGATCAAGTGGTCAGCTTTGAGACCAATCGTCGAAGCGGAGGTTTAGCTCTGGCAAATCTTGATTTTTCTGGCACTGAAGACACTTCGTTCTCCATCACTGTTGGGGGTGTAACCCAGCAAATAGTGCTTAACGCAGACTACTCTGCCGACGCCACAGCGGCGACAGCGTTAGGTGGGTTTGCTGAATCTGGATTAGAAGCATTGGAAGATGAGATTCAGCGCCAAATAAACGTTTCCAACCTACCGGGCGAAGTTAAGGTGTCGATAGGTTCCACTGGAGACATCGTTTTTGAGATTACTGACTCCGCGCAGACATCGTTAGAGGTCAGTAGCGACAGTACTCCGGCTAGAGCCGTCGGTGGGATTAGTGCGAGCAATGGCTTTAATTTTGATGTGGGCAACGGCGGCACGGCCTACAGCTTTACCATTACTTACTCAGTGGATGGCAATGCTCCAGTAACATCAAACACAATAGATTTGACCGGCAACTATGCCAATAGTAGTGATTTGATAAATGCTATTCAAAATGCCATCAATACCGACAGCAACTTTGGTTTTAGCCCGGGGAACGAAGAAGTCGTTGCTCGGTTGGACCCGGAGACTGGCTTTTTAATAATTGAAACTGCAACTGCAGGACCGGAGTCGGAAATCGGCGTAACAATTTCAACTCCGGTGGCTGTGCCGACGCCCTCGTTATTTGGAGATACCTCAGCCGAACCAGGAGGCGTGCTTGAGGGCACCGGACCGGCGGTGGGTTTCAGCACCTATGCTACATTAACCGACAGTGAGCTTAGCAATACCGGCGCGCAAAATGTAACCAACGGTTATGCCGCTGAAACTATTGAAATAACAGATTCTTCGGGCAATACGCGATTGGTTTCAGTGCCAGCAGGCGCCTCTGCAAACGAAGTAGCGCAGTTGTTTAATGGTGTCAATGGTGTGACTGCAAGTGCCACGACTGTTGCCTATATTTCAGCAACCAACAGGGGCGATCCGGAGAACGTCGCGCCGTCACTTGGCAGCAATGTGGATGGCAATTTACCGCTTAGGTTTGCGATTAATGGTATAAATTTTGAATCCTCGGTATTCGACTCTAACCAACGTTTAATAGATCTTGCGAGCCAGATTAATGAGTCTAATGGCAATTTGTCGGCTCAGGTCATTACAAATGCCAATGGTGATAATACTTTAGAGGTGACTGAGAACAATGGCAGAGACCTCGTGTTTGGCGGCGGCACAAATGGCATTGGCTCAATTACCGTGCAAAGTTCAGTGCGCGATGCTGTAACCGGTGAGCCACGTATTTCACCGACGACTGCAGATCAACGCCAGCTGGCTAATCTTGCGACCCTAAATGAAGACTCAATAATCGTTGGCGGGGTGGTTGATTTCACACTAGAGGAAGGCGTGAAGTTTTCCGATGCTAGTCAGTCGAGTAACGGTTCTGTTATCGCCAGCACTGCTAGCAGCATATTCGGGGCTATTGCTGAGGACGCGCCTTTGGCTGCCACCAGCTTTGAGCTAAACACTTTCGACCCGCGAGATCCAGACACGTACTTTCGTTCTACCGGATTAACCATTTATGACAGTGGCGGTAACCCCCATACAATGACTCAGTATTTCGTCAAAGAGCGACCGGCAGAAGGTGCCGTAGTTCAAGGCAGTATATGGAGCGTGTATTTTCAAATAGATGGCGAAGATGTGGGCTACGATCCAAGTAACTCAGATACGCCATCGCTAGCGCGGGCGACGATTCAGTTTGATCAGAGCGGGCGCTTCGACACCCAGAATGAACCAATTTTTATTACCAATTGGACTCCTAGGGATGAGAATGGAAACCTCTCTAACTCAGCCGCCGGCCCCAACTCGGGAGATGTCAACGCGGTAGGTTCTTCTACCAGCTCAAACTTTGAGGTCGATCTATCCAAACTTACTCAGTTCGGTGGCGATTTTTCGGTGAATTCTAATACTCAAGACGGATATTCTAAGGGCCAACTTGTTGGTTTGGATATCGATGTTAAAGGCGCGATTTTCGCTCGGTTTTCTAACGGCCAATCGCAAACCCTTGGGGAAGTAGCGTTGGCTGATTTCGAAAACCCATCTGGGTTAGCAAATCTTGGCGGCACTCGTTTTGCAGAGACACCTGAATCTGGCGTGGGCACCCCTAGTGGCGCAGGAACAGCTGGTTTGGGAGTAATTCAGTCTGGGGCTTTGGAGGACTCTAACGTTGATCTATCTGATCAGCTGGTTAAGCTAATTATTTCTCAGCGAAACTTTCAGGCGGCGGCGCAAATAATCGAAGCGGCAGATTCCACCACGCAAACGATTATTAATCTCTAACTGGCCTAAAGGAAAAGACTAATGGATAAGGCAATGTATATAGGGATGAACGGCGCTAAAAATACTATGGCCGCACAAACCGTTCATGCAAATAATTTAGCGAATGCCAGTACTACCGGCTTTAGAGGCAATCTTGCTAATGCTCAAGCCAAACCATTTGAAGGGGTTGGGTTTGATACTCGCGTATATAACACTATTGAATCGAGTCCTACGGATTTTTCCCAAGGCGCTCTAATGGAAACTGGCAACGAGTTAGATGTTGCTATTGCTGGCGAAGGATTTATTGCTGTGCAAACTGCCGATGGAGGCGAGGCTTATACTCGTGCTGGAGACTTTCAGTTATCTGCTTTTGGTGAGCTGTTGACCGGCGGCGGTTTGCCGGTGCTCGGCAACGCAGGGCCTATTGCCATCCCCCCTAATCAAAAAATTGAGATCGGTGCTGATGGCACGATATCAGTACGAGAGCAGGGGCAGGGTGCCGAATCGATTACTGCATTTGAGCGCATTAAATTGGTTAATCCTGATGTCACTCAGATGACTAAGGGCTTAGATGGTCTGATAAGGATGAATGATGGGGCTTTTGCACTGCCTGCCGCCGAGGTTCGCCTGCAGGCGGGATTTCTAGAGTCGAGCAATGTCAATGTGGTGGATTCAATGGTTGAGATGATTAGTCTAACTCGTAACTATGAACTGAATATAAAGTTGATTAAGTCAGTCGAAGAGAATTCGGAAACTTCGGCACGTCTATTGCAAGTGCAATAGACGTAAATCTAAATTACTTAAAGCCTGAGCTAATTAGCCCTCAGCAATAGACAAGGAAAAGGAAAAGTCATGCATGCAGCTCTCTATGTGGCAAAAACAGGTCTCAGTGCTCAAGATAAAAAGCTCACTAGTTTGTCGAACAATTTAGCTAACGTGGCGACGAATGGTTACAAAAGAGATAGGGTCGTTTTCGAAGACTTGCTTTATCAAATTCAGCGTCAACCTGGCGCAAATTCAACTCAAGATACAATGTTGCCAAATGGTCTGCAAATGGGAACCGGGGTGCGCACAGTGGGCACTCAAAAACTTTTTTCTCAAGGTTCTTTGCAGACTACTGAAGAGAGTATGGATGTTGCGATCAACGGCCGAGGTTTTTTTGAAATTCAAATGCCCGATGGCACATCGGGTTATACCAGAGACGGACAGTTTCATCTTAACCAAGAGGGTGCCATTGTTAACTCGTCTGGGATGGTGCTGCAGCCGCAACTTGACGTGCCCCAGAATGCCAGCACGATAACTATCGGAGCCGACGGGACGGTCACAGCGGCAATTAATGGCCAGCCTGCGCCAACAAATATTGGTAACATCAATTTAATCGACTTCGTTAATCCAGCCGGCTTACAGGCCGCAGGTGGCAACATCTATCTAGAAACGGCGTCGTCTGGAACGCCCACACAACAAACCCCTGGCACTAACGGTGCTGGCAGTCTAGTGCAG
>JBLGBD010000118.1:0-10329 GCA_047617585.1 Pseudohongiellaceae bacterium
AAAACGGTTTGCTTAAATTTGCCATAGTCATTGCCATAGGCGCCTTTGATTCGCTGTGAGCCCCGCGGCCCCTGTTCAAGCGTAATCTCGCCGGCGTCGCCGGCCTCAGGCAGAACAACGTTAATCAGGCCATGAACGGCGTTCGAGCCCCAAAAGGCGCTGCCCGGGCCGCGCACAACTTCGATGCTGGCGGCGTTCTCGGAATGGGTGTCGAACATTTCGTTGACGTTACAAAACCCCTGTGAACGAACTGGTATGCCATTTTCCGCGACTAAGAAAGAACCACAGGCGCCGGCGCCGGTTAAGACTGGAGAGCGGATTGCTATGAGGCTTTCTTGGCCGTTATTACGATGCACGGCAACCCCAGGTAAGCGGTTCAGCGCCTCTTGGTAGTGACTGTGTTTAAGCAGGTTTAATTCACGCTCACCGATAACAGATACCGACGCGTTAAGGTCAGCTAAGCCCTCGGAACGCCTGCTGTTTGAAAACACTTCGATTTCTTCAATTGCCTGCACGCCATTAGGCGATTGGGCAAAGGCTGGCAGTGCCGATGCCGCGGTTGCTGCGGTGATGCAGCTTACAAGTAGTTTGCGTATCATAGTTCTCTCCGTTATTAGGTAGTATGGCATCCGATGCTCTGTGGCATGTTTGTTGGTGCCTAAGCTGTAAGTGCTTTTTTACAAGTGGTGGAAGCACTGTGGGTTGTGATAATTCGAGCCGTTAGGTTTTCTCAATCTATAGTCTATCGTAAGCGACCCGCGAAAAGTCGCATAAGATAACACACTAATTCGGCCGATTCATGCGACTTTGCACCACTGAGCTGAACCACGTACACTAAGCGGCCAATCGAATTTAGCCCTACTTTAGGGCGTTGACAGGGTTTTAACCTGCCTTTGGGGTTTGATTCAGTATGGCAGCAAGGCTGCCCGCAATACGCCGGTTCAGCAGTCAAGAAAAACGCGCCAAGGCTTACCAGTTAAGCTTTAAAAGAGCACAAGCAAAATAACAGCAAAGGGTAGCCATGAAAACTCGAGTGACAGAAATGTTGGGTATACAGCACCCAGTCGTTCAAGGCGGTATGCAGTGGGTAGGCTTGGCGGAGTTGGCCTCAGCTGTCTCCAATGCGGGTGGTTTAGGTATCGTTACAGCGCTAACCCAGCCCACGCCGGAAGACTTGGCAAAAGAGATTCAGCGCTGCCAAGGCATGACAGACAAACCCTTTGCAGTGAACCTTACTATATTGCCCACCATTAAACCGGTCCCCTATGAAGAATACGCTAGCGCTATAGCCAGCTCTGGAATCAAAATAGTCGAAACGGCGGGTCGTAACCCTGAGCCTTTTCTCCCCCTTTTTAAAGCCGCTGGCATAAAAATAATTCATAAATGCACGTCAATTCGTCATGCTTTGAAAGCAGAAAGTATTGGCTGCGATATGGTGAGTGTTGACGGGTTTGAGTGCGCCGGTCACCCCGGTGAAGATGATGTGACCAACCTCATTTTATTGCCGCTCGCTGCCCGCCGCTTAAAAATCCCTTACCTAGCCTCAGGCGGGTTTGGCGATGGTAGGGGCTTGGCCGCTGCTCTGGCAATGGGTGCGGACGGGATCAATATGGGGACTCGCTTCATGGTGACCAAAGAAGCGCCCATTCATGAGAATGTAAAACAGCGGATGGTCGAGGCATCAGAGTTAGACACCGCGCTTATTTACCGTTCATTGAGAAACACCGCCCGAGTATTTAAAAACAGCGTAGCTGAAAAAGTAGTCGCTATTGAGTCCGCTCCAGGTGAAACCAGATTTGAAGATATTCAGCCCTTGGTGGCTGGAGTGAAAGGGCGAGAGCTGTTTCAAGACGGCGATTTAGACAAAGGTATATGGTCAGCGGGAATGATTGTAGGGTTGATTGATGATATTCCAAGCTGCGATGAATTAGTTGCACGCATCGTTAGCGAAGCCGAGGCTATTATTAGCCAGCGGCTACAGGGTTTGTTAGGCAACTAGCAGCAGGTGACACTGGATTATTTAGGAAGGACAAAGCGTTATGCATATAAAAGATAAAGTAGTTGTTGTGACAGGTGGCGCCAGCGGAATTGGCAAGTCGTTGTGTGAGAGGTTCGCCAAAGAGGGCGCTCGCGCTGTCGTTGTGTCCGACATTAATCAAGCTGGCGTTGATGCAACGGTTGCGTCCATTGACGGCCAGACAAAAACCCTTGGCATAGTCGCCGATGTAGGCAAAGAGGAGCAGGTAGAAGCGCTTACTCAGGCAGCCTTGGCGGCCTTTGGGCACATAGATTTGTTCTGTTCCAATGCCGGTATTTTTACTGCCGGTGGTGAAGAACTACCTACTGATGCGTGGCAAACTATCTGGGACATCAACGTCATGTCTCATGTGTTCGCCGCCAGGTCGGTCTTGCCTTCCATGCTCGCTCGCGGTGAGGGTTATCTGTTGAATACATCATCTGCTGCAGGCCTGTTGAGTCAGGTTGGCTCGGCGCCGTATTCAGTGACTAAACATGCAGCTATTGGTTTTGCTGAATGGCTGTCTATAACTTACGGTAAAAAAGGCATTAAAGTCTCGGTCTTGTGTCCGCAAGCAGTGCGAACCGCAATGACGGCCGGCGGTGATGGCACGGGTGGGGTTGCAGGTCTAGACGGTATGTTAGAGCCAGATCAGCTAGCTGATACAGTAATAGAAACTCTAGCCTCGGAAAAGTTTTTAGTGTTACCCCATCCAGAAGTGCTGACCTATATGCGCCGGAAGACGGACGACTATGATCGCTGGTTGGGTGGCATGCGCCGCCTGCAAGACCAGTTTGAAGATATCTACCAAAAACGCAAAGAAGAACAAGAATAGAAGCGGTGTCATGATACTAAAACTTTTCTCTGCTGCTTTGTTACTGCTGCCAACTGCGTTGAATGGCCAGCAGCGCATTGAGTTGGCCGATGGCAGCACACTAAGTGTTTTTATCGCCGAGCCAACCGAGCTATCTACCCAGCCTCCGCCGCTAGTTGTTGTAATGGGCGGTGGTCCGGGTAACTTATCTATCACTCAAGATACAGCAAGTTGGCTAGGGTCAGGATTTGCTCAGCGGGGTTGGTATGTGGCCACTGCAGTTTCCCCAAACAACAGTTCGTTTAGGGGGCCTGAAAACAACAGCAAAATTGAACAGCTGATCGCTGCACTGCAAAACAGTGGCAGTGTCGGCAACGGTAAAGTCCTGCTTGCCGGGGTGTCTAACGGCGGCATGTCGGCCCTAGAAATTGCTAGCCGCAATGGGAGCAAGTACTATGGTGTGGTTGCAGTTCCGGCGCTTTTTCGCGGCGCTTCTAAAGACAAAAGCCTCGAAGGCTTGCCGGTTTATTTAAGGATCGGCAGCCAAGATCAGTTAGGTTGGGCCGATCAGTTTGAGCAGACCGCGGAAAACCTGGTTGAAGCCGGCGCGTTAGTTGATGCGCAAATATTAGACGGCGCCCCACATATGTTTAGAATGGATTGGTCAACACTCGAGCCTTGGCTCGAAAAAATACAATAGATGAATTAACCCTAGGAGCTTTCAATGAAATTGTTTAGATTTTTATCCCCGTTTGCGCTTTGTACCTTCGCAGTGTTTAGCAACAGCAGCTTTGCTGCTGGGCCTGCCGCAACAATTGAACAGGTGGCATGGATGACAGGAAACTGGGCAGGCCAGTTGGGGCCTAATCAGCTGGAAGAGAATTGGATTTCCACTGAGGGAAGCTCTATCGCTTCTATGGTGCGTATGACCGGCGGCGACGCAACCAGCATGTTTGAAATGATTACCATAGAAGAAGTAGACGGCTCATTGGTTTTGCACATTCAGCAATTCAACCCTGGGTTCGAGCCACGAACACCTTCAGCGCAGAAAATGGAGCTGTCGGAAATCACGGCTAACAGCGTAAAGTTTGTTGCGGTGTCTGAAGGCGGTATGGCGTCATTAGGTTATAGCCACCCCGACGCCGACAGCTTTATTATCCATGTAGGCCGCCCTGATGGCAGCGCATTGGATATTCCTCTTAGCAAGAGAAGTATCTGGAAGTAATAGTTTTTGGTTTTTGCGGAAATTAAATTCAGGAGAGCTGCAACGGCTCTCCTGTACTACTAATAAGTGTTATGCTCAGAACTGGTTATTAAGCCAATTGAAGGACGTTTGTGATTGTTACATCACCCACTTGGGCCTGCCCGATAGTCTGATCGCGACGCAGTAAAGTCGTTGGTTAAAAAAGCGAAGGTTCAGTAGTCTAGGGCGCAACTAGCGCCCCCACTCATGGATACATTCAGTATCTTTTTGATAGACGTTTTCGTTTGGGGATTTTAATGATAAACAATAGTTCGGCTAGCCACTCACTTGCCGACATCGGTTGGCGCCCGCTTTTGCAACAGCAGCTAACGTTAGAAGAACTAGACCTGTTCTCGCCTGCGCGAGTTATCGAGCTTCACCGCTCAGAGATTGAGCTTGTTGGCACCGCTGGTAGTGTGACCATTGCACTAATCAAATCAATGCCTGAGGTAGCAGTAGGCGATTGGGTATTGCTAAATCAAGCACAACAACTTCACCGTGTTCTAGAACGGTTTTGCCAGTTTGCGCGCAAAGCACCTGGCAGTAAGGTGGCGGAGCAAATCATCGCCGCGAATGTAGATACGGCGTTAATAGTTTGCTCGCTCAATGATGATTTTAATTTAAACCGGATTGAACGGTTTCTTAGCATGGTGAATGAGGCTGGGGCCGAACCTTGCGTTGTCCTGAGCAAGGCTGATCTGTGCTGTGAGGTGGAGTTAAAACAGGCGCTGGTGCAAGACTTGGATCGAGCCATGCCGGTTATAGCGATTAATGGTTTAAAGTCAGCAGCAAGGCAGCAGCTGTTGCCGTGGTGTAACGCTGGCCAAACGCTGGTGCTGCTTGGATCATCTGGCGCCGGTAAATCTACGTTGACAAACACGCTGCTTGGGGAGCAAAAACAACTCACCGCGGCTGTTCGCCTTAGCGACAGCAAAGGCAAGCACACCACAACGTCCCGCTCTATGCTGCAGATGTCGACTGGTGCGATGCTGCTAGACACCCCAGGCATGCGCGAGTTACAGCTGGTGGCCTGCGAAGAGGGTATCGCTGCAACTTTTAGTGAGGTTGAGGCTCTGGTAAGGCTCTGTAAATTTTCTGATTGTGGCCACTTAAGTGAGCCTGGTTGTGCTGTTCAAGCGGCCTTAAACAGTGGTGAGTTAAATGAACGGCGGTTTGTTAACTATCAAAAATTACTGCGCGAGCAAGCGAAAAATAGTGCAACCCTTGCTCAGCGGCGCAAATATGATAAAAACTTAGGCCAATTCTACAAGCGCGTCATTGATGCGTCTGCTAAAAACAAACGCGGGGAATAGTTTCCACTGTCTATGCTCTCGGAATTCTCTTGCGAGGATATGTGCGCTGGCCAACATGATAACAGTTAGTATTTCTATAGACTGTGCAGCCTGTAGGTTTCTTCTGCAGCCCATGCATGATCTTTTGCAGGAACAACGGGTACTTGGCGATAGAACGATTTTTCTGATTTTTTATTGAGGTAATTACACATGAACATTCTACCTACTTTTCGGTATTTTGGACTTGCAGCATCGCTGCTGGTGACTGTGGGCTGTACGACTATCAACCCATATACAGGTCAGCAACAAACCAGTAGGGCGGTTAAATACGGCGCAATCGGAGCAGTCGTCTGTGGCTTAGTAGGCGCCAGTGAAAGCGGTCAGCGGGCTCGTAATGCGGCAGTGGGTTGTGGCGCGATTGGCGCCGGTGTCGGTGCTTATATGGATAGCCAAGAGGTAGAGCTACGAGAGCAATTGCAGGGCACTGGGGTGCAGGTGCAGCGCAACGGTGATCGCTTAGACCTGATAATGCCGGGCAATGTCACTTTCGACACCAACGCCTACTCCATCCGTCAGCAATTTAACCCAGTTCTGGATTCTGTAGCTTCTGTTCTTTACAAATTCAAAGATACTAAGCTGCAGGTAATTGGCCATACGGACTCTACCGGTGCCGCTGACTACAATTACAATCTGTCCGACCGCAGAGCACGCAGTGTCGCTAACTATTTGGCAGCGCAGGGTGTTGATCAATCTCGCATGCTGACTCAAGGCGTTGGTCCAGATCAGCCACTAGCGACTAACAGCACTGATGCTGGAAGGGCCAGTAATAGGCGAGTAGAGCTCCAGATTGTGGCTGTGGGAACATAAGCACAATGTGGGTTTGAGATAATTGCAGTCAAACAGGGTCATTGAGTATGTTGATTAAATTTGAAAGTAACGCAGCAGCGCCCTTTGTAATGTTAGACGGTGACGCGAGGCCGTTATTGAAGTACATGGGGCATGGCGCAAAGCTCGAGGGTGCGGTAAGTGGTCACAATCTATTGAATGCACTTGAGCAGCTAGAACAGGCTTTGATTGCGGCGGCAAAAATCTACAGCGAAGAACGTCTAGAGGATGATGAGGATGATGAGGATGATCCAGAAAGTGAACCGCCGCTAGCCCCAGATGCCCGTGCAGCACCTCTGCTGGACATGCTACGCAAAGCGAAACTTGAGGATGCCAGTGTAATGTGGCAGCCCGAGTGAGCTGGATGCACGCAAAGTGATAGCTGCGGCTAAGCAAACACGTTGCAAAAAACTTCAGGCTTAGCTGTTGGACGCTGAGGTAATTTACCTTCGGAGATGAAGCGCTAGTGGGCTATGTGTTTAAGCAGAATGCTGGCGCGCTGGCAATTCAAACCGGGCCTCAGTTCAAGGAATTACGTAAGGGGGATATTCAGAAAGATCTCTGAAAGAGTACTGCTTTCAACCAATGGATCAATCTACCCTAGGTTCCCCGTCGCGAAGTATATCAACATGCCCACACCTATGGAGCTGGCACAAACCACCCAAAAAGAGACAGGTTCTTTGTCTTTGTAAACATACCGGCCCTTCATGCCAGACTTAGCGTAGATTTTACTGGTCAGCACCGCGTTGACACCATACAGTGATAATAGAAGCTCGGCAATTTGCAGTAGATGCATTGATCGTCCCTAAATATTGCGGTTCGGCTTTTTAAGCATAGTGCTAAAACTAGCTAGAAGTTAGTCTGAAAGTGCAATACGGTTTTGCCTCTGCTTGGATTTATAGACTATACAACAATTTTTTAGAAGGGATAATCCGATCAAGACTTTAATCAGCCTGTTGGTAGTATTTATGACGATGACACTAAGCTACGGTGAAGAAGTTCGCCCCGGGGTATTAAGAACACCTGATTCCAGATTCGAAAATCTGCCAGGTTATGAGTTTGAGCCTAACTATGTAGAGATAGAAGGTTACCGTGTTCACTATTTGGATGAGGGCCCAGCCGATGGTGAAGTCGTTTTCATGCTTCACGGTGAGCCTACTTGGTCGTATCTTTACCGTAAGATGGTTCCAATACTGAACGCAGCTGGGTACCGCACCATCGTGCCTGATCTGATCGGCTTTGGTAAGTCCGATAAGCCTATCAGTATGGGCACTCACAGTTATGCCTTTCACGTAGCTAGCCAAACTCAGTTAGTGAAAGCGTTGGGCTTAGAGAATGTGACTTTCGTTGGCCAAGACTGGGGCGGACTGATCGGCCTTCGGGTGGTCGCAGAAAACGAAGCGCTGTTTGCCCGGGTGGCCATCGCCAATACTGGGCTGCCAGTGCCAGAACTCGCAGAGCTGCCCAGCAGCGGTGCGTTCATGCAGTGGAAGGCGATCAATCAAGGCATGATAGACCGAGGGGATATTCCTGTAGGTCAAATGGTGTCGGGTAACGTGGGTGACCCTTCAATAAAAGATGCCTATGATGCGCCTTTTCCAGATCCTTCCTACAAGGCTGGCCCACTGATTATGCCGCAATACGTGCCGGTTACTAAAGACCAAGCAGGCGTGGCGGAAAACACCGCTGCCTGGGAAGTGTTTAAACAGTGGCAGAAGCCTTTTTTAACCTCGTTCAGCGATGGTGATGCAATAACCGCAGGGGGCGAAGTTCAATTTCAAGAAATAATTCCGGGTGCCAAAGGTCAAGCACACAGCAAAATATTGGGCGCCGGGCATTTTCTGCAGGAAAACAAGGGCGAAGAATGGGCCAGGTTGATTGTCAAGTTCATCCAGAACAACCCCCTTTAATCAGTTAGCAGGAGTAAAACCAATGCACAGTGTCGTCAAACATCTTCGGTCAGTTACCGTGAAAAAATCTATCGGAAAGTTGGGTGCCATCGGCGCATTGGTTTTTAGTACGGTGGCAATGGCAGCAGAAGACTTGCAGCCCTACCAAGCTCTGGCTAAGGCGATTCTTGCAGAATTGGTCGAAATTAATACGTCTGACAGTGTCGGTGACAATACCGCGGCGGCGCAGGCGATGGCTGACCGGCTACTAGCCGCTGGGTTTCCAGCCGAGGATGTTCAGGTATTGTCACCAGCGCCGAGAAAGGGAAACTTGGTTGCCCGTTATCGGGGTAAGGGGCTTGGTTTGAAGCCATTATTGCTGCTGGCCCATATTGATGTTGTGGAAGCAGACCCCGCGGATTGGACTTTAGCGCCTTTCACCTTTAACGAAGAAGGAGACTATTACATCGGCCGAGGCGTCTCAGATAATAAAGACGAGGCGGCTATCCACATTGCTAATTTTATTCGCCTCAAGCAAGAAGGCTTTGTGCCCGACCGAGACGTGGTCATCGCCTTAACGGCGGATGAAGAAGGCGGCAGCTACAACGGGGTGCAGTGGCTGTTAGCCGAGCACCCAGACTTAATCGATGCCGAGTACGCCCTCAACGAAGGCGGCGGTGGCAATATAAATGATGCGGGGGTCTACGTCTCTAACACGGTTCAAGCCAGTGAAAAAGTCTATCAATCGTATGTGCTTGAAGTGACCAACCCTGGGGGCCATAGCTCGGTGCCCGAGCGAGACAATGCAATCTATAGCTTGGTCGATGCGCTGGCTAAAGTGCGTAGCTATGAGTTTCCTATTGTTCTCAATCAAATTACCCGGCTGTATTTTGAACGCCGCGCTGAGTTAGAGGGGGGTGAGTTAGCAGCAGCCCTACGAGGGGTTTTGCAAACACCGCCAGAGCAAGTGGCGGTGGACTATTTCTACGATAAGTCCTTTTACAACTCGAGGCTGCGTACGACGTGTGTTGCTACCATGCTTGAGGCAGGACACGCTGAAAACGCGTTGCCTCAACGGGCGAGAGCGACGGTAAATTGCCGAGTACTGCCCGATGAGTCCATCGAGGGTGTGCGCTTGACTTTGATGAACGTCATTGGCGACGCAGGCGTGTCAGTGACTCCTATTGCACCAGCGACCCAATCGCCAGTGTCGCCTTTGACGCCACCGTTGTTAGCCATCATAGAAAAAATTACGGATGAATTGTGGCCGGGCGTTCCAGTATTGCCAACGATGAGCACGGGGGCAACCGATAGTTTGTATCTGAGAAACGCAGGCATTCCGGTCTATGGGGTATCGGGGATTTTTAGTGATGGAACTAGTAGGGCTCATGGCCAGAATGAACGAATATTGATAAGTTCATTCTTTGAAGGCCAAGAGTTTCTCTATCGCTTAACTAAGCAGCTTGCAGTAGCCACCGACGGTGGCTAAAAACTAACGTTGCTTGAGAATTTACTGGGCGGCAAGCTTTTCGCGCAGCGGGGCTTCCAGTCCAGTGAGTCCCCAGCGTCGACCTTCGGCAAAGGCGGCCTCAAGGCTTATGGCATCTTGGGCTTCTAGCGAAGCTAGGGTTTTTAGCGCCCCAACTCTATTGCTGCTGCCGCAGTGAACCAACACCGGCTCACTGCCCAATGAGTTGAGAAGGTCTTCAAGCTTAGCTGCGTTCTCTTTGGTGACTCCCATCAGACCGGCAACGGGGATTGAGTGAAATTGCATGCCGTTGGCTTCTACTACGGCTCGTTCATCCCAATCGATTTCCTCGGGGCGTCTGAGGCTTATCACGTGTTTTACCCCAGCCTGCGCCAACACCTGAATTTGCTCCGGCGTCGGTTGCCCGCTCGCCAGCGCATTGCTTTGAGGGGTATTTAAGTTCATTAGTTCTGCCTGGCGAATGGCTGTCATGTCCAATTGCTGAAATTGGGCGCAGGCAGCTAGCATCAGCAGCAGTGAAAAAAAACCGAGTCGTTTAATTTGAGTCATAAAAGCACCTTTATTGTTTTTGCTGGTATCGTAAGAGTTTAATTGTTTTCCAGTAACTCGACCCAATTGCCATCGGGGTCAGCGATTATAGCGATAGTGATGCCTGGCCGAACCTCTTTAGCAGGCACCACAATTTTACTGCCGGCGGCTT
>JBLGBD010000119.1:0-10308 GCA_047617585.1 Pseudohongiellaceae bacterium
TACCGCACCAGTCGCTCCCACAATTACTACATTGTATTGATTCATTTTAATTCTCTTGGCCGTGGCTTGCCTGCGTTATGAGCAAACCTAACATTTTGATTGGGTTTGTTTTTGCTACTTTCTTAGTTGACTACCCGATGTTGGGTTAGTTTGCACAACTAAGAGGCGGTCGTGAAATACCAAGGAGAGGATTGTCGCCACTGGATTTCGAATTTAGCAATCGTGTCCGACTCTTCCAGAGTCAGGCCAATATCGTCCAAACCGTTGAGTAAACAGTGCTTACGAAACGTATCTACAGCGAATTCAAGTGTGCTGCCATCAGGCTTGATGATCTGTTGTTTTTCAAGATCAACTTCAAGCTGATAGCCTAGGTTAGCATCAACTTCAGCAAACAGATCAAAAACTATTTTTCTATCTAAAACAATGGGTAAAAGTCCATTCTTAAAGCAGTTATTAAAGAATATATCAGCAAAACTAGGCGCGATAACGACTCGAAAGCCGTAGTCATCCAGCGCCCAAGGTGCGTGTTCTCGGCTAGAACCGCAGCCAAAATTGTCTTTGGCTAGCAGTATTCGGCTACCCGCATACCTTGGCTGATTAAGCACAAAATCAGGATTAAGTGGTCGCTGACTATTATCACTATCAGGCTGACCCTTATCTAAATATCGATGTTCATCAAATAAGTTAACTCCAAACCCAGTCCGCTTTATCGATTTCAGAAACTGCTTTGGGATGATGAAGTCTGTATCTACATTGGCCCGATCCAGAGGGAGTACTAGGCCTTTTTCTACGCTAAATTTTTTCATAACAACTAAACACCACGGGTTTAGGCCGCTAACGGCCTGTTGCCTAAATTAAATGAGCTCTCGTACGTCGACAAAATGACCAGCAATCGCCGCCGCCGCAGCCATAGCAGGGCTAACCAAATGAGTGCGCCCGCCGAAGCCCTGTCTGCCTTCAAAATTACGGTTAGATGTGGATGCACAGTGCTTGCCCGCACCCAGCTGGTCGGCATTCATCGCCAAACACATGGAACAGCCAGGCTCGCGCCACTGCAATCCTGCAGCAACGAAGATTTTATCCAGACCTTCCTCTTCTGCTTGCTTCTTAACCAAACCAGAGCCAGGAACCACCAGTGCCATTTCGATGCAGGACGCTACTTTTTTACCCTCAACCACTTTTGCGGCTTCGCGCAAATCTTCGATTCGAGAATTTGTGCAGGATCCGATAAAAATGCAGTCAAGCTTAATGTCTTTGATGCGAGTGCCGCCAGCAAGGCCCATGTACTTTAGGGCCTGTTCGATATTTTCGCGCTTGGTAAGATCTGGTTCATCAGCCGGAACTGGTACCGAGCCATTGATCGATGTCACCATTTCTGGAGAAGTTCCCCAAGTGACTTGGGGTTCAATATCTCCAGCAATTAGCTCAACTTCAACATCAAATTTTGAATCTGCGTCACTAACCAAGGCTATCCAATTGGCACAGGCGTTATCCCACATTTCACCCTTAGGGGCGAATGGACGACCTTCAATGTAATCTAAAGTGTTTTGATCCACGGCAATTAAGCCAGCGCGGGCGCCAGCTTCAATCGCCATATTACAAACTGTCATGCGGCCTTCTATGCTCAACGCCATAATGGCATCACCAGCAAACTCAATAGTGCAACCAGTCCCGCCCGCAGTGCCAATTTTGCCAATAATCGCCAGCACAACGTCTTTCGCTGTAACCCCTGGCTTTAATTGACCATTGACGCTGACACGCATATTTTTCATCTTCTTCTGCATCAAACATTGGGTAGCTAGGACGTGCTCTACCTCAGAGGTGCCGATGCCATGAGCAAGGGAACCCAGGGCTCCATGAGTTGATGTATGAGAATCACCGCAGACGATGGTCATGCCCGGCAGAGTCGCGCCCTGCTCTGGACCCACCACATGAACAATACCTTGGCGGCTGTCAGTCATTTTTAGCTCAAAAATATTGAACTCATCACAATTGTTGTCCAGGGTTGTAACCTGAATTTTGGATACCGGATCTTTGATACCATCCAATCCCTGAGCACGTTCGTCTGTGGTTGTAGGTATATTGTGATCTGGGGTCGCGAAATTTGCATCAGCACGCCAAGGCTTTCTGCCCGCTATGCGCAAGCCTTCAAAAGCTTGGGGCGACGTCACCTCGTGAATTAGGTGCCGGTCGATATAAATCAGTGCGGTGCCGTCTTCGCGCTCGCTGACCAGATGAGACTCCCAGATTTTGTCGTATAACGTTTTTCCGCTCATGCTTTTTACCACTTAATTCAAAGTATTAAATTGTTTATCTAACTATAGGTATTTAAAGAAATAAACACCTTAACTGCGAACGTTCTGCGCTCGGTCCCTGAGCAAGTGATCCATTAGAACCAGAGCGACCATTGCTTCAGCAATAGGGGTTGCTCGAATGCCTACACAAGGATCATGCCGGCCGGTTGTAATGACTTCTGTAGGCTCGCCATCGATTGTGATGGACTGCCCCGGCAGCCGGATGCTTGATGTAGGCTTTAATGCAATATGGGCAAGTATGTCTTGGCCGCTACTAATGCCGCCCAGAACCCCGCCAGAATTGTTGCCAATAAAACCGGTAGGCGTGATGGCGTCTCGGTGCTCGCTCCCCTTTTGCGTCACACTGAGAAAACCAGCCCCTATTTCGACACCTTTGACGGCATTAATGCTCATTAGAGCCTTGGCTAGATCAGCATCTAAACGATCAAATATTGGTTCACCAAGACCGATGGGCACTCCAGTTGCATGAACCGATATCTTAGCGCCGATGGAATTGCCTTCCTTACTCAGCGCTGACATATAGGCTTCCATTTCTGCCACTTTAGATGCATCTGGACAAAAAAATGGGTTTTGCTCTATTTCGTTAAAATCTACGCTGTCTATTTTGATTGGACCGAGCTGGCTCAAATAGCCTCGAATCTGTGTGCCACAGGTCTGGGCAAGGTATTTTTTGGCGATGGCCCCTGCGGCGACACGCATTGCCGTCTCTCTTGCCGAGGAGCGGCCGCCACCGCGATAGTCGCGTATGCCGTATTTCTTCTGATAGGTAAAATCTGCATGAGCCGGTCGAAACTGATCTTTAATCTTGCCATAGTCCTTTGATCGCTGGTCAGTATTGCGGATCAACAGACCAATTGGGGTACCTGTGGTCTTGCCTTCAAACACGCCTGAAAGGATTTCGACTTCATCGTCCTCGCGGCGCTGAGTAGTAAATCGAGATTGACCAGGTTTACGGCGATTAAGGTCGATCTGCATGTCCTGTGCGCTAAGCTCCATTCCCGGAGGGCAGCCATCAACGATGCAGCCGAGCGCCGGCCCGTGGCTTTCGCCAAAGCTGGTAACGGTGAATAACTTGCCTATCGTATTTCCTGACATCTAAAACCACTCGAATAGTAAGGTCTTGGCAGTGCGGTCGAACGCGAAAAGCCAACGATTGTACACTAAACGGCGTTGGCGCTGAAAGTTCGTAATTGTTCGGCAGTTAAACTGAACACACCAGCACCGCCATAGTCAAACTCCAGCCATAAAAATGGCACCGCCGGTAACGCCTGCATAAGTGCCTCAGCCGAGTAGCCGACCTCCATGATTAACACGCCGTCAGCGTGTAAATGCTTTGCGGCTGATCGCATAAGTGCCATAGGCAAGGCCAAACCATCTCTCGCGCTGACCAAGCCAAGCGCAGGTTCGGCGAAGTACTCTTGCGGCAATTCGCTGTATTCACTGTCAGAGACATAAGGTGGGTTCGCCAAAATCAGATCAAACTTGCCATCTATAGCAGCAAAGCCATCCGAAAGCACGGGCACCACTCGCTGCTCGAGTTTGTGCAATTGAATATTCTGGGTTGCTAACTCGATGCAAGCCTTGGAAATATCAGCAAGCACTGCTGTTGCTTGATCGAACTCAAGGGCGGCCGCAATACCAATGCAACCGCTGCCTGTGCACATATCCAACAGTGACTTGGGAGCAGCCCCGATGACTCCTTCAAACCGGTTATTAATAAGCTCGGCAATCGGCGAGCGCGGAACTAGAGCATTTTCATTGCTAATAAAGCGATGGCCCGCAAACCATGCTGAACCTACTAGGTACGCTGTTGGGGTTCGGTCATTAATTCGTCGCAAAGCTGCTTGCTCTAGACGCAGCTGATCTGAGTCATCCAACAAGACGTTAGCTAAATCAAGGTCTGTCTCAAAAGCTATCGACAAAATGCCCAGCACTAAATAGACAGCCTCGTCAAAAGCATTGTCAGTGCCGTGGCCGTAGTAAAGATCGGCTTGGTCGAATCTTTCTGCAAGTGAAACAATATAAGACTGCACTGAAACGGGGTTGGTTACTAGCTGACTCATAAAATGCTTTACCAAATTAAACGGTTATCGTAGGGTAGCGCCTAAGTTGCAACCACAGACTGTACAGCGAGCAATCAATGGAAGAATCATTTCTCAAAATCATCGAAGCTATTGGCGAAGACCCCAATCGGCCTGGCCTTAAAGAAACACCCAAGCGTGCAGCAAGAGCCATGGAGTTTCTAACCCAAGGCTACAACATGGACCTTGATGAAGTCATCAATGGCGCACTATTCCCATCTGAGAATGATGAAATGGTTATCGTCAAAAACATTGAGCTTTATTCAATGTGCGAACACCATTTGCTGCCTTTCATTGGAAAGTGCCATATCGCCTATATTCCAAACGGTCAGGTCATTGGTCTATCAAAGATTGCACGAATAGTGGATGTCTTTGCTAGAAGGCTGCAAATTCAAGAAAATCTCACTGCCGAAATTGCCAAATGCATTGTCGAAAAGACCAATTCCAATGGTGCTGCTGTAATCATTGAAGCACAACACATGTGCATGATGATGCGAGGTGTTGAAAAACAAAACTCTGTCATGACTACATCGTGTATGTTGGGTGCGTTTAGGAATAGTGATAAGACCCGAAGTGAATTTCTGGCTTTGATTGGTTAAGCTGCTCTTAGCGTAGCACTGCCTCCACCCTATTACGACATGCATCCTCGCCACAGCGCGGAGCCAATGGCCCGATGCCTTTCGCAGTTACACGAGCAGCATCAACCCCAGCCTCGATTAGAGCGGCTACCACTGAGTCTGCTCGTTTTTGCGCTCTTGCTTGAATGGCATCGAAGTCTGCAGCCCCGTGCAAATGTGAAACGATATACAGATCGAGTTCCGGATTGAGTTTTAACACTGAGACTAAATCTGGCAACGAGCCACTGCCAGGGGCGAGTTCGTCCTCTTCAAAGGTTAAGTTGCTTAGTACAGTAAAGCCATTTCGCAGCAGACTTTCACTAAGCCCACTAGCATTCCCAGCAGCCGCGTTTGATTCTAATAACTCAATATAGGAATAAAGCCTGCCGTTGCCGCGAGTAATTATGTAGCTCACAACAAAGTTAGGTCTGGTTGAAGACCGATCTACATAAGCCATAAAAAATTGATTTTGCGCTGGCCCATAGAGCACTCTATTACTAAACACGTCGTTCGCCCAATCGTTGCTGCTGCCACAGGAGCGACCTTCACATGCGAACAGTGGCTCAAAACCAGCCTCTGAAAACTGCTGTTTTAGGAAAGCCTGAACATCTCTGCCGCTAAAGTTAGGAGTCACCTCGTACAGTAATTTATTAAGGGAGCCATTCACTCGCAGCGATTTTTCGGGAGCCGTGCGGCCACCAGTACGCCGCAATATATCCAGAGGTACCTGATATACCACATTTGGCAAGGACTCGGAGCTAACTAACGTTGAGTTGGGAAAAGGTGTGAGCAAAGATTGGTTGTCGCCGGCAGCAGGTTGGGCAAGCACAGGCGCTGAGACCAGCAGCAGAAAAACTAGCAAGCAGGGTTTATGGAAGTCTTTAAAAATGAGGGTCATGGCTTGATTGTATATAGTAATTCTCCACATCCGGGTGCCGCTATGTCCATAGATACGCACGCTATTTCGCTACACCCCATCTGCCGGTTGGTTTCCAATGTGCCATCAACCATAAGCGACAGTAAGTCACTAAGCAGTGGGTTGTGGCTTACTAAGAAGAGCTGCATAACACCGGCAGTCTCAAACGAGTCAAGTAAATCATAGACACTGGCATCTGGCACCAGATTCTTATTTACCTCATAACGTAGATTAGGCGCCACTATGCGCAAAGAGGTAATAGTTTGTCTAGCCCGCTGATACGGACTCATCATTGCCCTTTCGATCTGAGGACTTCTTGCCTTTAGCTTTTCCATCACTCCGCGCGTGTCCATAACACCCTTGCGGGTTAACTCACGAGCCTGATCGGATTGCCCTTGCGGTTCGGCTTCGCCGTGGCGCATTAAATATACAAGCATTGTTGTTCTCTTCTACTCAATTTATTCTCAAACCTGAGTCTAAAATCATGTCCGGTATCGGCCACACTACTCCCCTTGGTCTGGCTTGGGTTGCAAATCAGTGTCATCGTCGGTTTTTGTTGGAGCTGTTGGTGTTGGAGCTGCGGGTTTTTTTGTTGGCGCTTTTTTCTTTACCGCTTTTTTAACCACCGCCTTAGTATCAGCCTTTGGTTTTGACGCTTTTTTGGCTTTCTTTTTAACGGCGCCCTCTACTATTTCCTCAGCCGGAAATTCGGTAAATGGAAACGGCCTAAGTTCTGAATTATAGCTGACGAAATCGATTATTTGCGAAACGTATTGTTGAATTAGAGAGCCCAGCCCCCTCAAATTCCGGTTCGGCTGACCTGTGATCGCAGCAAACAAGGCTTGTGCAATTGTCAAAATAACGATCGCAGGGGCGACGACCATGTAGAGCACAAACGCAAAGCCCATCATCAATAAAATACGGCTCCACACGGATGATTGCTTCAAGTTTTCGACTATGTCTTCAATTTGATCTGACATTATTCTTCCTCAACATTAAACGCTTTTTCTTGGTTAGCTTCAAACTCAACATCTAGAGCCTGCTCACCCAACATGAGAGAGGCGATGATATTCCGAATCGACTGATGCTCATAGATGATTTCATATAGCCCAGTTGCCAGCGGCATATACACATTCAATTCATCAGCCTTCTCTTTGACAGATTTAACAGTATTAACCCCTTCCACAACTTGACCGATTTCTTCTAAGGCCTGATCCATAGTCTGGCCGTTGCCGAGCAAAAACCCTAGACGGTAATTACGGCTCAGTGGAGTGGAGCAAGTCACCACTAGATCACCTACTCCCGCTAAACCGAGAAAAGTCATCGGATCGGCTCCCAGCTCTCTACCAAACCGCGCCATTTCTGCGAGACTTCGGGTCACTAACATACTGTTAGTATTAAAACCCATTCCCATGGCTGCTGCGATACCCGCAATGATGGCATAAATATTTTTTAAAGAGCCGCCTAGCTCAACGCCAAAAATATCATTGTTGGTGTAGACCCGAAATGTCTTCGATTTCAGGGCATTTTTTACCGCTTCCCGTACGTCATTGTGTTCACTGGCGATAACTGTGCCAGTGAGATGGCCTGCGGCTATTTCTTTCGCCAGATTAGGACCGCTTAGAACGCCGATTTTTGCAGCAGGAGACTCTTGCGCCAATACTTGGCTCATTAGCAAAAACGAACCAGACTCAATACCCTTAGTAGTACTAACCAGCATAGCATCTGGAAGTGCATGCGCGACGATAGTCGTCACGACCTCCCGAAACGACATGCTTGGCACGGCAATAAAAATAATACTACTGCCATTTACTGCTTCCGCCATGTCCAGAGTCGCCACTACTGAGTCGTTGAGCGTATAACCCGGCAAATATTGAGAGTTTTCATGCGAGTTGTTGATTTCGTCCGCTTGATCTTGACTGCGAATCCAGAAACTCACATCGTAGCCATTGTTAGCAATAATATTGGCAATTACAGTACCAAAGCTGCCGCCGCCAATAACAGATATTTTGTTAGACACCATAATGAATCGATAAAACCGAATCGGCCCCCATGATAGTCTGGTTACCCATCAATACCAAGTCGGCAAGTGCCGCATCAGCTTGGTTTACGCCTTACGATTAGCGTCAATGGCCAAGTTACCACTCTTTCCGACCCACCCCACACCTGCTGCAGCCGCGGACTTAGAAAAGCTATTGGGTCTATGCCTTTGTCTTTAGTATATTTATCCGTGGCGGACCAACTTCGTAGATAAGATTCTAGCTGCGCTTGGGTCCACTGCACAGTTAAACTAATTTTAGGGCTTGGCAGGGGCTGGTAAGGAAACTGCACGCCGCTGTAGCCTTGCTCTACCATGCTACGCTGGGGTGCCCAGTAGCCGTCCAATGTAAATCGATAAAGCTCATCAACCAAACCATCGATCTGCTGGCTTATTGAATTCACACCGTAGGACCAAACAGCCAGCACCCCGCCTGGTTTAAGCACCCTGTCGACTTCACTAAAAAAGCGCTCCAGATCAAACCAGTGCAAGGCTTGAGAGACGGTAATTAAATCCACACTCTCAGCCGGTAAAGTCGATTGCTCTGCAAGCGCCACCTTGTATTGGACATTGCTCAATTCGGTTGCAACGGCTAGTTGTTGAGCGCTGCCATCTGTGGCTACTACCTGATCAAAGTAGGCGCCTAAAGAAATCGCTGTTTGACCATTGCCTGTGGCACAGTCCCAGGCCATGTCGTGGCACGTGGTAACCTGAGCGAGGTAGTCAAATAATTGCTTTGGATAGGTAGGCCTAGCCTTAGCATAGACTTCAGCATTACCTGAAAAATAATCATTAAATGCCATTGTTTGTGGCCTTGGTGATAAATTCCATCCGGTTAGACTGAAAGAAGATCAAGGTATCATAAACCTTAGCAGAAACTGTCTTAGGGGTAACTGAGGCGCCGACAAACAAGTCGTATTCATTTTCGGCAGATATTTTACTCCAGCTTAGGCGTTGAATATCCCGAAACGTATTGTTAGCAAACAAGCTGATCCATTTGGAGGGGATGATTCTGAGTTCGCCATAGAGTGAGTTGGATGTGGAGTTTTGCACAACCCTAACGGCTTTTATTCGGCCAAACATATCCAGAGCGACTAACAAATCTACGTAACCATTAAACCCATCTTCCGCTGTGGCAGGTACAATTGCATACACTACCTCTGCCTCGCGCTTGGCCAGGTAAGCAAGTCTATCTCTGCGCAAGCCCAACAATTCAAGCTTAACAAAATTTGAGCCACTGATACGTGGCGACAAAACAATAACATCATCAAGCAAACAATTGTCGTGCTCGATTGGGTCTATTAGTGATTCTAACGCCGCTAAGTCTAACTGTTTACGATTGCCCTCAATCAGGGCTTGGGTTGTCCACGCAAAACTGCCGATCAAAACAACAATACCCAGTGCCACGCTGGGAACCAAGAAGCGTATCATTAGACTCTCCAGTAAACTAATCCGAGAGTATAGCGCAAGCTGATTTTTGGCACCCATCTAGCTAAAAGGTTGAGAGGCAGCGCCTGCTAGATCAACTTGGCAGCGTCTTGTAATAAATCCATCAAGGGGGCTGGATAAACTCCCAACAAAACAAGCACCACAAACAGAATGGTAAGAACGCAATAGGAACTTAGGCTTTCAATGCCAGCAACTGGAAATTTTTCTTCCTCATCAGGACTTGGCAACAACATCGTGTAAATTACTCTCAGGTAATAATACAGCCCGATGCCGGAACCAATAACCAATGCACACAGCAATACCCATAGCGAGCTTTCAACACCAGCGAAAAAGATATAAAACTTTCCGATAAAACCTGCCGTCAACGGTATACCTGCCAGAGACAAAAGCATCGCTGTAAAAATTACCGCCAACCATGGCGCTCGCCAAAACAAACCTTGAAAGTCGGCCAGGTTATCGAATTCTTTTTCACTGCTAGAAACAATGGACAGCACAGCAAAAGCACCAAGACTCATTACAACGTACGCTATGAGATAAAAACTAATAGCTTCTACGCTTAAAGTATTTTCGTTGGAAAAGGTTGCGACCACTGCAATCATTAAATAACCCATATGGGCGATCGAAGAATAGGCTAGCAAGCGCTTTAAGTTATGCTGCATTAGGGCTAACAAATTGCCGACAATTATCGACGCAATTGCGATCAAAGAAAACGCCGCTAGCACAGAGCCAAATGAAAGCGCACCGCTAGTTGCGACGAAGCGCAAGAAAACAACAAACATCGCCATTTTACCAATGGTTGCCAAATATCCAGTGGCCGGCAATGGCGCGCCTTCGTAAACATCAGGGGTCCACATGTGGAACGGTGCGAGAGAGAGCTTAAAGCTTATACCTG
>JBLGBD010000120.1:0-10243 GCA_047617585.1 Pseudohongiellaceae bacterium
AAAAGTAGTGCAATCGTTCAATCCCATCGTTTGGCGTGAGTTTGAAGACAGTCTCTAGGCCGCCAGATTGCAAATAAATATCAACCCCATGGACTTCACCAAATTCAGCGAGCGCTGCTGAATCGGCTTCACTGAGAGCTTCGAGATGCCTAAAAACCAGAGCAACATGGTTGTGATCCAGATCGCTCGACGACTTATCCCCCGCAGCGACTTCGATTTGTGGCAGGACTCGGTTGCAATCAAGCGTGGCAATCATTAGCCGCAGAGGGTCTATCAGACAGGCCACCTCTTGAATAAGTACCGAACAGTTATCCATTTCAGTAATGAAACTGCTGTATTTTTCTCTGAAGCCCACAAGCACGCCGCCTTTTTTCGGCACTAATCGCACACCAAGACGAGCTTTACGGCGATAAGCTTCGGTATCGGCTAGTAATGGCTGCAAAAGCTCAAACTTTGTCTGCGCTATGCCGGTTGCCTTGGTCAATAACTCCAACAACACCGACTGCTTGAATAGAATTTGCTCGTTGCTTGCCCAATGCTGGAGAGAGCATCCGCCACATTGATCGGTAAACTTACATTTAGGCTCCACCCTTTGATCAGAAGACTCATGTATAGTTATTGCTTTGAATTCATCGAACGCGCTGTGCTTACGCACCCATTGCGCGGTTACTGTCTCGCCACTAAGCGCGCCAGCGACAAAGGCTACTTTACCTTCTCTGCGGGCAATTCCTCGGCCCTCATGATTGATGCCGGTAATTTCAAGCTCCACAGGTTCTGCAGGCAGTTTTTGCCTGCGCATTCTTCTCTTGCTCAATGTGTTTTATCCTTTGATTATTTATCGGGCAGCTTACGCGCTGGCAATTCTACCCTTGAGAATTAGTTAAGCCTGCCCTGCGCCGTTAGGAGTGAGAATCGCCAAACACTCCGGTAGATAGATACCTATCTCCCCGATCGCAGATAATTGCAACGATGATTGCGTTCTCAACCTCTTTGGCCAACTGCAACGCCGCATAAACTGACCCACCCGATGAAACCCCGCAAAAAATACCTTCCTCACTAGCCAAAGCTCTCATTGTGTTCTCTGCATCTAACTGATCGACATCAATAATTCTATCGACCCGCTCGGGTTGAAAAATTTGGGGCAGGTATTCAGTGGGCCAACGTCTAATGCCTGGAATACGCGAGCCCTCTTTCGGCTGCAAGCCGATAATCTGAATATTTGGATTTTGTTCTTTAAGGAAGCGAGAGACGCCCATAATCGTACCGGTGGTCCCCATGGAACTCACAAAATGTGTCACTTGGCCTTTGGTGTCGCGCCAAATTTCAGGGCCGGTCGTGACGTAGTGAGCATTTGGATTATCGGCGTTAGCGAATTGATTGAGAACTTTACCTTCTCCATTCGCCTCCATGGCTAACGCGAGATCCCTCGCTCCTTCCATACCCTGGGTCTCGGATACAGAAATAAGCGTTGCCCCATAGGCGCTCATAGATGCTTTTCTTTCTACGCTCATGTTGCTAGGCATGATCAGTGTCATTTTATAGCCTTTAATCGCGGCAACCATTGCCAAAGCTATGCCGGTGTTTCCGCTAGTCGCCTCGATCAGCGTGTCGCCAGGTCGAATATCACCACGCAGCTCGGCTTGTTGAATCATACTAAGCGCCGGCCTGTCTTTTACGGATCCGGCTGGGTTATTACCTTCCAATTTACCTAAGATAGTATTCGATGAGTTGCTTATTAAGCGCTGGAGCTTCACAACAGGAGTATTCCCTATTTGTGATTCAAGAGTGTGATAGGACATAGGTGTGCGCACGTTAAGAGAGTGACGGGCAATATATCATTGATTCTCCAGTCGGTTAAAGCGGCTTTAGCTAGGCTAACTGTTTAAACAGGGCACGACTGGCCAGTGGTTTATCCCCTAGATGACGTGCTAAGGCTTTTCTTAACAAGCGCTTTGCTGTCAATGCAGCTGCGGTGTCAGAGAAATCTAAATTACGCAGCGCAATGATGTGCTCACCGCTCAAGACATCAATCGAATCTTGCCCAGCAGCTTCGCCGGATAGCACTTTTTCAAACCCTACATCTGGAATGAATCGGTAGCGAGTCGCTGGGTTTAAAGGTAAGTCTGTATCACACTCCGTGGTTAAATTTATCCCGTAACCTAGCTCACCCAAAAGCTGCAATTCAAACCCCCTAAGCGCAGGCTCAACCGCATTATCGCCGCGTAGTGACAGCAAGGTTTCCTGATACACGTTATAAAGCCGTTGGTGTTCAACATGACTGTGGAGAAGTCGAATTAACAGCTCGTTGATATACATTCCGCTGAATAACCGGGTGCCCTTTAAGTTTAGAGAGCTCACACTGGCTTCAGCTGTTATCAAGGTTTTTAAGTCACCACGGCCAGAGAACGAAACTAGCAGTGGCTGAAAAGGATGGATTAACCCGCGGTATTTAGATTTTGCGCTGCGAGCACCTCTGGCAACGACTTTGACTCTTCCATAGTCTAAACAAAAGAAATCTAACAGCAGACTCGTGTTACGAAATGCTTGCCTATGCAATACATAGGCAGGCTGCAACAACACTTTGGTATCCATTATTAGGTATCTATATAGCCAAGACTTTGCAGGGCCCGCTCGTCGTCAGCCCAACCGGACTTCACTTTTACCCAAAGATTAAGCATTACTTTAGTATCAAAGCTGCGTTCCATGTCTTCCCGCGCCGATGTGCCAATGGATTTAAGTCGCTCACCTTCATGCCCGACCACAATGCGTTTTTGCCCGCGTTTATCAACTAGAATCAGGCCGTGAATGTGGAGTATCTTGCCTTCTTGCTTAAACCGCTCGATCTCTACCGTTACTTCATAGGGAAGCTCGTCACCTAGCTGTCGAGTCACTTTTTCGCGAATCAGCTCGGCCGCTAAAAACCGCGAGCTGCGGTCGGTAACCTGATCGTCCGGAAACAGAAAAGGCCCCTGTGGCAAATATACTTTCACCAAATCCTCTAAGGTATCTAGGTTATGACCACCTAGTGCCGTGACCGGGATTATTTCTTTGAAGTCATATTTGCCTGCCAAGTTTTCAATGTGAGGCAAAAGGCTTTGTTTATCTTTCACCAAATCGATTTTATTGATCAGCAACAGCACCGGCGTTTTAGAATTTTTAAGCAAGGACAGGACTAACTCATCGCCTTCGTTCCATGTCAATCTGTCGACCACAAAGAGTATTGCATCGACATCCTTAACCACCGAAGCCACAGTCTCATTCATCACCCGGTTCAAGGCTTTACTGACATTGCCATGCAGCCCCGGTGTATCCACGAACAGGCACTGATAGTCTTTACCTGTAGCGATTCCTAATATGCGGTGCCTAGTTGTTTGCGGCTTGCGGGATGTAATACTGATCTTTTGCTTGAGCAAGTGATTCAGCAGGGTAGATTTACCTACATTGGGTCTACCCACAATAGCCACGTAGCCGCATCGGGTAATCTCTTGGCTTGCTGAACTCATGAAGCCTCTCCTGAAGGTTCGTCTATCTTGTGCTGTAATTTTGCTATCATTTTTTGTGCTGCCTGCTGCTGCGCAATTCGTTTGCTGACACCCTGGCCGGTTTCAGACACCTCTGCAGACTGAAGTGCGCAGGCTATGGTGAATAATTGGTTGTGGGCCTCCCCAGACACTTCTAAGACCGTGTACACAGGTAATGGTAAGCCTTCTGCCTGCATCAACTCTTGCAGTTGAGTTTTGGGGTCTTTGCGCTGAATGCCGGCTGCCTGATCTTTGATCTTAATTAGCACTGCAGCCCAGTCATAGACCTGCCTGCGACTGGCATCTAGGCCACCATCGAGATAAATCGCAGCGATAATGGCCTCCACTGCATCTGCCAGAATAGAGTCTCTCTCGGCGCCGCCGCTGCTACGTTCACCACTACCTAAATGAAGGCACTCTCCCAAGTCTAGTTTTCGCGCAATAAGAGCCAAAGATGAACGTTTAACCAGACTTGCGCGCATGCGGCTAAGTTCGCCTTCAGTGGCCTCGGGAAAGTTCTCGTACAGGTAGTCCGCAATCAAAAAACCCAAGACAGAATCGCCAAGGAACTCCAACCGCTCATTGTGATCTTTTGCTGCACTGCGATGGGTTAACGCCCTACCTAGAAGTTCGGGGCGAACAAAGGAATGGGTAAGCGCCTTCTGAAGGAGCTCTGAGGCATCTGACATTTAAGGCAAAACTGTTTCGAACTTCGCAACCACATCAAGATTCAAAAATAAGTCTTTGCGGCGCTCGTAAGAAATAGTTATTGTGGGATTACCGTCCTTTTTAGTCATCGTAATGCTGCGAGTATCAAAGTCTTGTACGTTGTTGATCCGCAGGTTGTCCCCCACTTTATTGCGTAACTCAGTTACCGTTAAATTTACAGCTTCACCGTTCTCGATCAGAACACTGCAATAGTCGGTAACAATTGAGTTTTCTATATACAGTGGAATTACTTTGAAGCCAACACTCAAACATCCGCCAATCAAAATAAACAGCAACAAAAAGCCCATCTTCGAAAAGCCATGTTGTTTGACTAAGCTTGAGAAAGTCTTGTGTTTCATATTATTACCTACTTATCTACGTCAGTTTATCGCAACAATTCACAACAACATTAGTGTTAGTTGTCTATCGGGATAAAAATACAGCTTCTATCACAGTTTTCTAACGAATCAGTTGGTTGCGAGAGAAAGTGGGCAGGTTGAGGCCAGGTTCTTTGTGCATCCACACCGCAAATGCTTTGCCGACTATCTGGGTTTCAGGAACTGTACCCCAAACTCTTGAGTCTTCGCTGTTGTCACGGTTGTCCCCCATCATGAAATAATGATCGTTTGGCACCACCCAAGTGGTCCGCGCTCGATTTCTTCCCGCCACATCAATAAACTGAGCCGGATGATCTCTGCCGCCTAAGGTTTCCGTGTACAGAGTGCCGTCTAGGTCACCAACCGCGGTATCCACCGAAATCGTCTCCACAAACTTCTTTGAAACTAGCTCACCATTAATATAGAGATTTTTATCCTCGTAACGAATGATATCGCCAGGTAAGCCTACTACCCTCTTAATATAATATTGGTCAACATGAGGGGGAATAAACACCATTACTTCACCCCGCTGCGGCAAATCCACGTCTATGATTTTGGTGCCTATTACCGGCAATCTAATGCCGTAGGCAAATTTATTTACCAGAATGAAATCGCCTACTTCTAAGGTTGGAATCATAGAGCCGGTGGGAATTTGAAACGGCTCGACCAAGAATGAACGTAGTGTCAGCACAATTAGCAAAACAGGAAAAAATGATTTCGCGTACTCAATAGCCAGTGGCTCTTGCCCTAGAATAGCAATTTCTCGTTCCACTTCATCTGGGTTTTTGTTGCCAGCATTGCGGGCTTTATAATCCTCAATTGCCGCCACTCGGGTTTTCTTTATGAGCAGGCTATCTAATAGCCACAGTGCACCACAAAAAGCCACCAAGCAAAGTAAAACCAACGAAAAATCGATATCCATTTTTAACCATCCACCTTGAGTACGGCCAAGAAAGCCTCTTGTGGCACTTCGATATTGCCAACTTTCTTCATCCGCTTTTTACCCGCCTTTTGCTTTTCTAACAGCTTCTTCTTGCGAGAGATGTCGCCACCATAGCATTTTGCAGTTACATTTTTACGCAGCGCCTTTACCGTTTGCCGCGCCACAATTTGACCACCGATGGCGGCCTGAATCGCTACGTCGTACATTTGCCTTGGTATCAGTTCTTTCATTTTTTCTACTAGCAACCGGCCTTTATTGTGAGCATGATCGCGGTACACAATAAGCGCTAGCGCATCGACTCGATCACCGTTAATTAGCACGTCTAAGCGCACCAATTTGGACTCTTGAAAACGCACAAAATGATAGTCTAGCGAGGCGTAGCCCCGGCTTACTGACTTCAGCTTATCGAAAAAATCCATGACTACTTCATTCATTGGCAGTTCGTAATTTAGCGACACTTGCGAACCAATAAACTGCATGTCTTTCTGGATTCCGCGCTTTTCAACACACAGAGTAATTACACTGCCCAAATATTGTTGCGGCACAAGTATATTAGCCAACACGATCGGCTCACGCATTTCTTCAATGGACGCGACTGCAGGCAGCCTTGAAGGACTATCCACTTTGACCACATCACCATTGCTCATTAGCACTTCATAGACCACCGTCGGCGCCGTAGTGATGAGATCTAAATCGTACTCCCGCTCCAGCCGCTCCTGGATAATTTCCATGTGCAGCATGCCTAAGAACCCGCAGCGAAAACCAAACCCTAAGGCGTCAGAATTCTCAGGTTCATACTGCAGCGATGCATCGTTCAGAGTGAGCTTGCTCAGGGCATCTCGAAAGTTTTCAAAGTCATCGGAGGAAACAGGAAACAAACCCGCATAGACCTGCGGTTGAATCCGTCGAAACCCAGCCAAGGCCGGTGTGTTAGGTGTTTTATACAGCGTGATGGTATCCCCAACCGGGGCGCCGAAAATATCCTTGATGCCCGCAACGATAAAGCCAACCTCACCAGCAGCAAGCTGATCGGTTTCTACCCGCTTAGGGGTAAAAACACCGACGTTATCAACGACATGAGGTTTGCCAAGAGTTTTAGCAATAATTTTATCGCCTTTGCGCAACGTGCCAGCCTTAACTCTTACCAAAGACACCACACCTAAGTAATTGTCGAACCAAGAGTCAATAATAAGGGCCTGAAGATTTGCGTCTCGATCTCCCACCGGCGGCGGAATTTTGAGAATAATTTGCTCCAAAATATCGTGAATGCCTAGGCCTGATTTTGCACTGGCTTCCACCGCTTCACTGGCATCGATACCAATGATTTCCTCGATTTCTTTGCGCACGCGTGCTGGCTCTGCTTGGGGCAGATCCATTTTATTGAGCACGGGGATAACCTCCAGCCCCTGCTCGATCGCGGTATAGCAAGTGGCAACAGACTGCGCCTCAACCCCTTGGCCGGCATCAACTACCAACAATGCGCCTTCGCAAGCCGCAAGTGAGCGCGAGACTTCATAGCTAAAATCGACATGACCCGGGGTATCGATGAAATTTAGCTGGTAGCGCCTGCCATTTTTGGCCACGTAGTAGAGTGTGACGCTTTGGGCCTTGATGGTTATTCCGCGCTCTCGTTCTATATCGAGAGTATCGAGAATTTGGGTATTCATTTCTCGGGCAGATAAACCACCACACTCCTGGATGAACCGGTCGGCGAGCGTCGATTTACCATGGTCAATGTGGGCAATGATGGAGAAATTTCTAATATGGCTTAAGTCGGTCACTGAGAGGCGTCAAATTGGGCACCTTGTAAGGCGCACTGTGGTCTTGAGTAGGAAAAATCAGGGCGCAAGTTTACAGTAAATAAGGCAATTTGTCAGAAAAGCTGCAGTAGGCGATTTAAAGTTTCACCCCCTGCAGCTGATGCTCACGTGGCATTCAGAGGTTTAGGGCATAAGCTCTAAGGCAAGAGTGTAAGCTTGTCCCTCGCGCATGATGCGGATAGAGACGAAACCTGATTCAGGCAAGCGACTGGCTATAGCCGCAAATTCTTCAGTGGAGCTTAGCTCTTGCCGATTAAGTGCAACAATTACATCCCCTTCCAGAAGCCCGGCGTCTCGGCCAGGTCCTGCAGTGAGTTCGGCAATACTAACTCCGCTAATACCTGCGATGCGGCGCAGTTCATCATCGAGCTCAGTAACTCGAAACCCAAGAGGATTGCGATTCTCGCGGACAACCTCGGGTTCTTCGGGTGCTATTTCATTGGTTGGCGAGCTTCCAAGCACCACCGTAAGGTTCACTAAGCCACCATCACGGTACACGGTTAAGCCTGCAGCCGTGTCTGGACGATACTGCCCAACGTAAAAGGGCAAATCGGTAAAATGACCAATTTGATGGGAATTGAATTCTAAAATAATGTCTTCGTCTTCGACGCCTGCGGCCGCAGCTGGACTGCCTGGCTGCACTTCATCCACAAACGCCCCGCGAGGTTTCTCCATCCCAAAAATCGCCGCTAGCGCATAGTCTACCTCGCGCATTCTCACCCCTAGTAAGCCCCGCTCAACTCGGCCTGAGTCCCGCAGTTGAGCGACCACATTAATCGCTATGTTGCTGGGTATAGAAAAAGAAATGCCATTTGAGCCACCTGTGCTGGAGAGGATTTGGGAGTTTATTCCAATCACCTCACCATCAAGATTAAACAGTGGACCGCCTGAATTCCCCTGATTGATGGCGACATCAGTTTGGATGAAAGACATGTAGTTGTAGGTAGAACGGCCCGGTACAGACCTCCCTTTGGCGCTGACAATGCCAGCGGCCGCCGAAAACTCGAGCCCAAAAGGCGAGCCAATTGCCAAGACCCACTCACCCACGCGGATGGCATCTGAGTCGCCGAATGAGGTAAACGGCAGGCCTTGCATATCAATTTTTAGTAACGCGAGATCAGAGGGCTCGTCTAGGCCGATAACTTGAGCATCAAACACGCGGCGATCATTAAGGTTCACCTGTATTTCATCGGCGCCCTCTACAACGTGATTATTAGTAATCACATAACCATCTGCGGAAATAATAAAACCAGAGCCTACTGCACCCCGCTGCCGCTGCTGTGGAGATTCTCGCAAACCGGGGTCTTCGCCTGGATTTAAACGCCTCAATAGCTCTTCGATCTCACCGTCTGGTGCAATCGAACGAGGTTGCACCGATCGCGTCGTCGTAATCTCAACGATGCTAGGCGCATTCTTCTCGACTAGGTCAGCAAAGTTAGGCAGGCCTGCGGCTGAAAAACTGGTGACTGGGTTCAAAACCAGTAAGCCTGCACTCAAGCCAACGACTCGCACTGCTTTGGATAGGATTCTTAAAATACAATTGGAAAAGAAAAATGTAGTCATTGCCACTCACTCAATAAACTGCATTGTGGTGTGGAGGTGGATTAACAACGCAGTGATCTGTAATCAGCTTACTTTAGCACACTGTAATTGAAATCCAAGGCAAGAAACGCAGGACTTTAGCCGGCGCTTGAACTCACGCATAAGCCGTCAAGGCTGATCTGGGAGATTTTTAATAATAGCCTGATAATTAAGGCTTTTCTTGAAGTCTGTTAACCAATCGATACAAAGGCGAATCTTGAATGTGCTCCAGTCGAACTGGCTCATCGTCATCGATAGCCGTCGCTTGGATGTAATCACGCAGCCTTTTCTCTGCCTGGGGGTCCATAATTATAGGTTCACTGCTGGCTACGGACGGCACATCTGACGCCCCACTGCGATCACCAGCGACCATGGGCGCTGCAGACCCTGGGTTGGCGAATTCATCCATAGAGACCAAGAAAACCAGTGCTACCGAGGCCGCAATTGCCATTTTTGCCGCCGTTTTTTGCCAATCTGATAAATTAGCAATCACCGCACTGAATCCTTTCGCACGCTGGAGAGGTACTTCATTTTCTAATTGTTCTGCCACACCCGCCGCAAAGCCGGGTGAAGCCAAGATAACTTCAGAATGCAGCACTGCCTGAGCGTGATTGTATCGAGCCCACGTTTGCAGCACCTCGCGGTCTGACTCGCTGCTACGAAGAACCCGGCGAAGCTCAAGCTCATCTGTCTCACCGTCTAATAGCGCAGATAATGACTCGTTTTCAAATTCGCTCATCTGTTACTTCTCCTGAAGGCTTTTTACACTGCTCTGTATAAAACTATATTTAATTATTTCAACCTATTACAGCGACAGCTTGACGAAATTATTTAACTTAACTGCTCGCGCACTTTCTTATCAATGGCTTCGCGTGCCCTGAAAATTCTGGATCTTACTGTGCCCACGGGACATTCCATTATTTCGGTAATATCCTCATAGCTAAGACCTGAAAACTCCCGCAGGGTAAATGCTGTTCTCAAATCTTCAGGCAATTGAGCTATCGCAAGGTCTATTGCCTGTTTCAGCTTCTGGGTAGCAAACATACCCTCTGGACTCTCAATCTCGCGCAGCAAACTGCCAACATCGCTAGCCTCTGCCTCTTCAAAATCTACGTCGCTGGCTGGTGGCCGCCTATTGCGCGACACCAAATAATTCTTAGCAGTATTAACCGCAATTCGGTACAGCCAAGTGTAAAAGGCGCTATCGCCCCTAAACAAATTCAAGGCCCTGTAGGCCTTTATAAACGCTTCTTGGCTTACGTCTTCAGCTTCCTGTGGGTCGTGAACAAACCG
>JBLGBD010000121.1:0-10140 GCA_047617585.1 Pseudohongiellaceae bacterium
CCGTCGTCGGCCATCCAAATAAGGGCAAGTCATCCATTTTTGCTGCGACTCTCGCCAATTGGCAGATACTGCTGTCGGGGGCACGTTCATGACTCCCGCATTTGCCGTCGTCGGCCATCCAAATAAGGGCAAGTCATCCATTTTTGCTGCGACTCTCGCCAATTGGCAGATACTGCTGTCGGGGGCACGTTCATGACTCCCGCATTTGCCGTCGTCGGCCATCCAAATAAGGGCAAGTCATCTATTGTTGCGACTCTTGCACAAAATGACAGTATCGCGATTTCTTCACGCAGCGGCACCACCAAAGCCTGCCAGCATGTTGAGGTTTTTATCGGTAAGGCGACATATGAATTAATTGATACACCCGGCTTTCAACGACCCACAAAAGCCTTAGCATGGCTGCAGACCAAAGCGGATACAGCAGATAAGCGCACCGATGCTGTTCGCGAGTTTCTTAATGATAAAGCTTGCCAAGCTAATTTTCCCGACGAAGTAGAATTGCTGACTCCCATTATGGCTGGCGCCGCGATTCTTTATGTCGTCGACGGCTCTAGACCTTACGGCCCAGAATTTGAAGCAGAGATGGAGATTTTGCGCTGGACGGGTCAAGCCAGCGTTGCCTTAATCAATCCCATTGAGAACGAAAATTATGTCGCCCAGTGGCAAGACGCTTTGCAGCAATATTTTAAAGTCGTTCGAGTCTTCAACGCCATGGAAGCCGAGTTTGATAAGCACTTGGCGGTTCTGCAAGCGCTCTCGCATATTCGTCAGGACTGGCAGAGCGCGATTGAAGACATTGTTACCGCTTCAAAAGCTAGGGCGAGTCAGCGCAAGCAGGACGCCGCCGATTTAGCGGCAGCACTACTTACAAAAGCAACCGTACTGCAGCTAACCCAAAAAGTGTTAAGTAAAGAGCAAGCGCAGCTATTAAAAAATGAAATGACAAAACGCTATTTTGCGAAAATTAAGGCAATCGAGTCTGAGCACCATGAATCATTAAAGTCGTTGCGGGCCTATCATCATTTAGAAAGCCATACGGTTGATCTGCCTGAATTCGACAATTTGTTTGACACAGAAAAATGGATAATTTGGGGCCTTTCAAGGAAACAGATCACCTCTGCCGCAGCTATGGCAGGAGCGGCTGCCGGAGCAGCTATAGACATCGCGCTCGCCGGCAGCAGCTTACTGTTTGGCGCACTTACTGGCGGGGCCATTGGGGCGACAGGGGCTTGGCTTGGCTCGGACAAGCTGGCCCAGTTCACGTTGGAAGGTTTGCCTTTAGGTGGCTATGTTGCAGTTCAAGGTCCTATGAAGAATCGTAATTTCCCTTACGTACTACTAGGTCGCTTTCTGCATCTGGAGGAACTCTTAACTCACCGAACTCATGCCCAGCGCAGCAGCATCAATATCGAAGAAGGCAAACTGCAGGAAAAAATTTCGAAGCTGACTGAAAAACAACAGCGTGCATTGCATAAAGCACTACGAGATTTAAGCAAGCATAAAACTGCCGGGGACCTGCGCAGTGTGCTTTTACCGCTTTTTACGTAAGCCATATACGCAATTTGGGTTTACGCTGCATCATGAAAAATGATACCTAAAGTGTAGCGCTGCCCTTTCACTATCTCAGACACGCCGTGGCGCATTTGAGCTTGCCGCCAACCTCGCACGCCAGGAATTGGGCGCTCCTTGCTTGGAATAATGACAGCCGACCCCTTTCTCAATTTAGGCACATGGGGCCTGGACTGCATTCGAGGGTAATTTTCCATTAGCACCAGATCACCTCCCTCAAAGTCTAGCTGCGGCTCGCTTAGCAGTACAATAACTTGAAATGGAAAATACACCTCACCGTACATATCTTGATGCAATCGATTATAGTCCCCTTGCCCATAGCGCAGCATAAGCGGCGTAGGTTTTACCTGATTGGCAATGGCGCATTCTTGCAAAAACTTACCATAGTCTTCAGGCCATCTATAGGCTCTTGCGAACTTATCTGCCCAGTCGTTGGCAATCTTTGCGAGAGGCTGAAACAACGTTTCTCGTATTTGTTGAACAATCCCAGGCAGCGGGTAGGCGAAATATTTGTACTCACCGCTGCCAAAATTATGCCGCGCCATGACGACTGTTTTACGAAACAGAGTATCAACACTATAGCCAGCCAGCAGCTCATCGCACTCTTGAGGCGAGCATAAACCATCAATGACGCTGTAGCCCCGATCCAGCAAATCCGTCTCGAGGGCGTTCCACTCAATTACTTTTGCTACGCTGCTAACGCTCACTCATTTTTCCAGCCATTCAATAAAGCTCACCGACGCACTTAACAAGCGTGCTCTGGGAGTCTCTAACAGTGCGGCGTGGTCGCCACCAGCCAGCACAACCCATTGCCGATTCGGATTAGCTAACGCTGAAAATACCGTAGCGTGGGCTGGGGTCTGCGCCAGTGGATCAAACTGTCCCTGTAGCAAAAGCGTAGGCAAACTGACCGCGGCGGCATCCAAGGCGTTCCACTGCTGCAGTTGGTTCCAATCCGCTCGTACTGGGTCAGCCCGCAATGCTTCGCGTACATAGGTATCAATAGCATTTTGGCTAATTGATCCCGCCACAATAAAGTCCGACGCCGCCGCTTCAGCCGTTGTTGCAAGCCTTGGCGGTTCACCTTGATCGGGCCCATCGCTAAACTCGCGAGCCGGATTCACGGGATAGCCAAACAGTGTCACACTGCGCATATTTTCTGGGTATTGCTGCGCCGCCAGTTGAGCCACCATCGAGCCGTAAGACCAGCCCCAGACATGGGTTTTCTCTTGATTGCGCTGTGCCAGCCACTCAAGCACAATGGCCAAATCAAGTGCGGCACGGTTGGGTGTATTCCAACCGCTGCTGTCTCTTGGGGTTTCACCATAGCCTCGAGCATCCAATGCCCAAACACTGTAGCCAGCGGCATTAAAACCATCCATCAGGGACAGCTCTTCCCCTTCTACCTGTAAATCAAAATCGGGAATGGAGCTCCATGTGCGGCCATGGTGCAAGATAATGTGCGCCTTGGCACCCGGCACCGATTTCTCCCACACCGCCATTGGGTGGCCATCAGCAAATACCGTGTGCTTAACTAACTCGGCAGCAAACGATGGAACCCCCAGCATTGCCAAAACTACCAAGAGCAAAAAATTCCGCCGCTGCACACCTACCTTAATTCCCATCACCACTCCTCCACTGTATGACTTTAAAAAAGCGAACCTACTAACACTGACGAAATGATCTGAACAACCCACGTCTATCTCGTTGCTAAAGATACAGTCCAATTGTTGCGACTATCTCGCATTGGTTGAAAAATACACAAGCAGCTGTTGCTCTAAACTGTCTGCAAAACTTGGCACCAATAACAAAACCGCCACGGTAAGCGCGGAAACAGCTGCACAAGTAATAAAATAATTTTTAATAGTCATTGCTAAACCTCCCCCGCCGCTAGCTCGAATACCCAGGTATCACCTGCTTCAATTCCAGCCCGAGTAGCCGGCGAATTGTATTTACGCGAAAGCTCAGCAGCAACACCCTCAAGCACTTCACCTTGCTCTATACGCACAAGCTGCCTCGGATAACGCGTGCCGTTGACACGTATTACACCTCGGCCGTCACTGTCTGCCTCTACCGCCCAGTGTTTCCAGAGCCTGCCTAAAAATGAATTCATGTAACCAGACACAACATAGGCTTTGCCTTCACTTTCTACGATCCAAATTAGGCGAGAAGTCATAGACTTAGTTAGCTGCAATTCGATGGTGCCCACGTCCTGAGCAAAACCCCAATCGGGTTCTGGCCCGGCGTATAGGTCGCCAGACACTAACTCTCCACCATTGAACATAACCGAAGGCCCGTCGGCCCCGCGGTGCCGAAGCGCTAAGGTCCCCAAAGCGACAGCAGGAATGAGCACAAGCAGGCCAATAATTTGCCCGCCGAAGATAAATATTTTCTTATTAGATTGAGCCATCTTCAAACACCTCGATAATGGCAGACATACGCTGCCTATTAGTTAGTGGCCGAACAACAAAAAAGGCCGGAAGTGCTTATCGCGACTTCCGGCCTTTTTATGTTTAACACGACTTAGCGCTTAGGCCAAAACTTAGTGGCCATCATCCGCTGCGCTTATAGCATCAGGAAGTGCCATTGCAGTCAGCGTTGAGCCAGTTTGCAACAGAACATATTGATGACCATCAACGGTCCATGAGCTCATGCCGTAACTGCTGCGACCTGGCGCCTCAATTTGTTCCATGATCTCTCCAGTCGCCTTGTCAATCGCATACAGCATAGCCGTGCCATCGCTCGCTGCATCTGAGTAGATCAGCATATTGGCAGTCACAACCATTGGCACAAGCGCACCGGTGCCTGTATTGCCAACATCAATGCCAGCAAGGGCCGGACTATTCTTGATACGATTTGGTGTTTCACCCGTTGGAATCATCCAAGAATGATCACCCGTAGTCATATCGATTGCAGTGATACGGCTGTATGGCGGCTTCCAAATCGGAATGCCAGATTCCAAACGTGGTGTTCTAGCAGTCGCACCAGGCACACCGTTGGCATACTGCGCTGTGGTTACACCGGTAGAGTTAGGAAACAGCAAATCGGCTTCTTCACCGGGAATGAGTCGAAGCGCAAAACAGGCAGTGTGGGAAGACACATAGAACAAACCAGTGGTTGGGTCAGCCACCGCTGGTGCTGTGATGTTTGCGCCACCAGCGCCGCCTGGGCAGTTCATTGCGGCATATTTACCCATTGGGTTATCCGCGTGAATTGGTGGATTGAACAAGCCGCCTAATACGTAGTCATCAACCGCTTCTAAGGCTTCCGCACGCAGCTCAGGGGTGAAGTCCACTAAGTCATCTTCAGACAGCCCCTGCAAATCGTAAGGGGCTGGCTTGGTGACATAGGGCTGGGTTGGCGACAACACTTCGCCAGGAACAATCGACGCCGGTACTGGCCGATCAACGATTGGCCACAATGGCTCTCCGGTAATTCGGTTAAAGGCATAGGCCCAAGACTGCTTAGTTGCCTGGATAACCGCAGGTACGCGGCCTCGGCCTGGCATATCAAGATCCATTAACACCGGGGCCGTTGGATTATCAAAGTTCCAAATTTCGTGTTTTACCATCTGAAAATGCCACTTTCGCTCACCGGTGCGAGTATCAAGGGCAATCAGAGCGGCACCATAGAGGTTATCACCGGGGCGGAATCCGCCGTAGTAATCAATAGTGGCGCTATTAGTTGGGATATAAACTAGATTGTTTTCGGGGTCAGCTGATAAGGGCGCCCAAGAAGAGACGTCACCTGTCCACTGCCATGCATCGTTTTCCCAAGTTTCATGGCCATATTCACCTGGCTTAGGAATAACATTGAACTTCCATTTAAAGGCACCAGTTTTAGTATCGTAGGCCAAAATATCACCGGGCACGTTTTCGATGCGGGCTTGGTGATAACCTTGCTCAGCCGAATTGCCCACAACAATTGTGTCATTCACAACGATCGGTGGCGATGATGAAGTGATATAACCAGTTTCTAAAGGAATACCATCATAGGGATCGTAGGGGTGGCCTAAATCGGCAAGTAAGTCCACAACACCTGTTTGCGGGAAGCCGTCGATTGGCACCGGCTTGCCAAAACCTTCTAGTGGAATACCGGTTTTTGCGTCTAATGCAGTTAAGAAGAAACCAGGCGATACAATGTAGACGACGCCTTTGCCGTCAACTTCAGTATAAGCAACGCCTTTACCGTAGTCTGAGCGCATTGAGTACTCAGCACGCGGGGTGCTTGGCTCCCGGTAGCTCCACAATGTTTCACCGGATTTAGCGTCAATCGCGATAACGTAGCGGCGGTTGCCGGCTACTGTGTAAAGCACGCCATCAACCATCGATGGCGTGGAGCGACCGCTGACAGCGCCAAAACTGGCACCATCCCATTCCCAAGCTACATCGAGCTCGGAGAAATTGTCTGCGGTTATTTCCGCCGCTGGGGTGTATCGGGTATGGGCATAGTCGCCACCTAGGGTACGCCACTCGTCTGCACTTTGAGCGTTCACTAAAACGGGTGCCAACAAAAGCGCCAGAAAGACTCTTCTGAGTGTTGGAATTTTCATGGATTTCTCCTCTCTTTTTTTAAGTCCGAAAGCTGTGTACTGAACTAGAAGTACTAGAGTCAAGCAATTGGGTATGTGGTTTTTATGCCAAAAACAGGGCGAACCAATTGTGCCCGAATCTGTCAGTCATAGCTTGCTCAATTTGCCCTAATCAGCCCAAAAACGGGGCTTTCAAGCGCAAAAACAACTGCAACACACTGTTCAGATCCCAAAACAGGCCCCGATTTCACTGCCATCAAGCACTTTCTCTTGAATTACCGCGCCATTCTATGGCGGTTTCGAGGGCAGGAATGCAATTAATTGTCACCCAAGCCTAGTCTTTCAGCGCAAACGTGGCCATAGCATTGCCAGATATCACGGTAATGTACTGCACTGAATCGACCATATAGGTTACCGGCGCCATGACTATCTGCCCGCCAAGATTCACTTTCCAGAGCAGCTCACCATCGGTGGCATCCAATATGTGCAAATAGCCCTCTCGACCACCGGTAAGGAGTAAGTCGCTGGCTGTGGTCAGCATGCCGCTGTCACTGACATCGAACTGGTCATATTCCCACACTGGCTTGCCGGTATTGGGGTCCATCGCCTTCAGGGAGGCATGGCCAACTTCGTCGGTCCAGTTGTTAATTGGGTTGGTTCTGCCTATGCCGATGGTGGGGGCCCCGGGTGCCGGAGCCAAAACTGAAAAACCGCCCCCTAAAAATGCCTGCCCAGGCTCATATTCGGCCTCCTCAGAGCGGTAAATTGTTGCGTAGTCTTTCCACGCGCTGAAATAAAATAATCCTGTGCGCGGGCTAAACGATGGCGGGTACCAGTTAGTGCCGCCCTGATTGCCGGGAAATGTTGGCATACCCTCAGGCTGAGGTGTTGGAATCGGCCGGCCGTTGTCGTCCAGCCCACTAGACCAGTTCACACGCACATAAGGCTCCCCTAGCAGAAACTTGCCGTTGCTTCGATCCAACACATAAAAGTAGCCATTGCGATTGGCCCATAGCATGGCTTTGGTCGGGGTGCCGCGCCAATTTATGTCGGCCAGCACGGGCACCTGTACCGAGTCGTAATCATAAGCATCGTTTGGAGTGAACTGGAAATACCACTTCAACTCGCCACTATCGGCGTCCAATGCGATCACTGAATCAGAATAAAGATTATCGCCCGGACGCTGGCCGGCATTCCAATCTGGCCCAGGGTTGCCGACGCCCCAAAATGTTAAGTTTAATTCTGGATCGAACGATCCTGTTATCCATACTGGCGCACCACCATACTGCCAGTCGTCGCCTTGCCAAGAATCATGACCTGGTTCACCCGGAGCTGGAATGGTGTAGGTCTTCCACACCTCAGCGCCGGTAGCCGCGTCATAGGCTGCCACATAGCCGCGGATACCAAACTCACCGCCGCCGACTCCGACGATAACTTTGTCGTGAACCACCAAAGGCGCCATAGTGACCGAATAAGCGCGACTGACATCCCCTACTTCCACATTCCAAAGCACTTCGCCGCTTATGCGATCCAGCGCCACTAAGCGGGCATCTAGGGTTCCCATAAACACTTTATCCCCCAGCATAGCGACGCCGCGATTGTTAGCGCCACAGCACACTCTAGAGCGCTCATCGGGCACATGCCGGTACTTCCAAAATACACGACCGGTAATAGCGTCCACAGCCATCACGCTGTTGGGTCGTTCCGTGACATACATGATGCCGTCGACAATTAATGGATTGGATTGCCAAGCCCCAAACACTTGGTTTTGCAGCATCCATTTCAATTCCAGCTGATCCACATTGCCAGCATTAATTTGATCCAGCTGACTGTAGCGCTGACTAAAATAGCCACCGTTATAGGTCAGCCAGTTCTGCGGCTCTTCTGCGGCGTTGAGAATCCGCTCAAATGGCAGCTGCGCCTGCGCCTGCGTAAACCACAAAAGCGCAAAAAATAACTGCGTCCCGACTTGCATTGAATGTTTTACCCAGCTGTTCATTATAAGCCTCGCAGAGTGAGCAGGTAGCCAAGTACATCGGCCACTTCATCACTGTTTAACGCCGTGGGCCCTTTGCTCGGCGCACTGCTAATTTCATAGCTCACCAAATCAGTTTTGATAAACGAACGCAGCTGATTGTTAGAATCGACTAACTGCACTGTATAGGTATCTTCATTGAGACGCCGCCCAGTTACGGTTTCTTCGGTACGAGTGACTAACCTTACCGGCCTATTTATAGGCAATAGCGCGGTGGCTGGGTCAATGAGACTGCGCTGCAAAGAAGCTGCTGACCGCCTTGCACCTATCGAGGTTAAATCAGGGGCTGTGTAAGGCCCAACACCGTTAACTCGGTGACAGTCGGCACATTGGCCCTTGCCTGCAAACAGCAGCTTGCCCCGCACCGGATTGCCTAATTTTACAGCAACTCCGTCCGGATCGAAGCCCGCTCGAATAAAAGCAATCACTCCGCTTAATTCTTCAGAGCTCAGGCTAAATGCCGGCATTCGACCACCCGCTGCCCCGCTGCTGATCACCTGCGAAAGGTCTTCATCTGACTGGGCGTTTCGAAATAGACCGACACTCAAATCGATGCCGTCAACTAAATCACCTTCCGGGCCATGGCATAGCGCACACTGTTGGTTGTAAACCCTCAGGCCCGTCGCAACCATTTCGCTGGAATATTGGTGATCACTTATCTCCTGCCCTTTAGCCAGCACTGGCAGGAGCCCCAGTGCGCTGGCGAACAAGGTCAGGCATAGTTTGTTTTTGTTCATAGTGAATTCACTAAATTTTATTGTTTGCCATCATTGCCAAAAGTTGGCCGAGCAAATCATCTCTCTACAAAAGAATAATCTGATTATCCCATTGGGTCTACCTTTGTGCCTTAAGTGCTCAACCACCTTACAGCGATTTGGCCGCGATTTGCAGTTAAATGGCGGTTTGTTATATTGAGCCATGCCTATGGGTGACCACGCCTAATTAAAATAACGCTAAAACAGAGGTCGAAGCCATGACAATCCCAACCCAGTCATTACACATTAACCTTACTTTTCTCTTGAAGGCCGCTGTGCTAAGCCTCAGCCTAGGCCTGTTTAGCGCTCAGTTTGCTAGCGCCCAAGACAATACTGAAGGCCGTTATAGACCTCAGGGCCGCCAAATCGCGATGGCAGCATCACGGGAGTTTGGCGAACGTCTGTTCGAGGTGCGCACCTATGATCCTGCGCCGCAGTTGGACGAGTTTGCTGGCGGCACTGTCTTCTACCCTCTTACTTTAAGCTTTGATGCCCCTGTTGGCCTCATAGTATTTGTGCCCGGGTTTCGGGCAACTCAAGAGGTTTACGATTGGTGGGGCCCAGCCCTGGCTTCGTTTGGTTATGCCGTAATGATAATCGACACCAACTCGCCGACCGACTCCCAGGCAGTCAGAAAAGACGCTGCGGTCGCTGCAATTAGTTTTCTAAAGTCTGAAAACAGCAGCCAAGATAGCCCACTACTTGGCAAATTGGATTTAGACAAAGTAGCGCTAATGGGACATAGCATGGGCGGCGGCGCTGTGCTGCAAGCTGCCCTAGAGCTCAACGATGAAATTGATGCAGTGATTCCCCTGTCACTTTATTGCTGCGAGCCCGGTCAGACTTTCTCCGGTGATTTTTCGGCGCTTGGGGTTCCCAGCCTTATTTTTGCCAGCGGCGAGGACACCATCGCGCCACCTGCTCAGCACGCCAAAGCATTGTTCGATTCTATCGCCGCTGACACCCCAAAAGCCTATGTAGAATTTGCCTCTGGCGACCACATGATTGCAGCCAATGGCGGGCCAGACTTAGAAACCTTAGGCCGCATGACACTGGCTTGGCTTAAAGTGCACCTCGAAGGTAAAGTTGACCTGACTCGTATTATTTCTAGCGATGGGGACAAATTCTCCCAATTTGAATCTACGGTTGAAACAAGCGCGCTCTAGACCTAGCAGGGTTGGCTGGAGAAACCCAGCAGATGTTAAGAACTCTTTGTTTTGTCGGCCCGCAAGGTTTAGACTCAGGCTTGT
>JBLGBD010000122.1:0-10115 GCA_047617585.1 Pseudohongiellaceae bacterium
GTGAACCACTGCTGTCGGTATCGTTAGTGCCACCGTATTCACCGCTGCCGCCTTCACCGCTGGCCACACCACCGGCTTCATTGATTGTAGCGCTACCGTTAATCACAAGCCCACCCCACTGACCGCGTGTATCTACAGTCGCCGCAGCATCGCCTTCATACGTGAATATAACCGGCTTAGCGGCGCTGCCGTTGGCGTATAGCTGGCCATTTCTGTCAACCACCAGAAGGTTTACGCCACCGGTGTTAAAGACTGTGGTACCGGCATCGATTGTCAGCTTAGTTTTCGCACCGGCAACAGTGTTCTCACCAATGATGACTTGGCCGTCAAGCAGGTAGCTGTTGTTAGAGGTTAAATGAACATCTTGGGTAATGCGCCCTGACAAGACGCAGGTTGGTTTGCCTTGAAAGCTAGCCTGTGTCGCTGCTGTACCCGTTGGGCATCCAGCTGGCGCAGGCGCGGCGATTGCCATGGCTGCAGGCGATGCTGAGAAAGACAACGTCGAAATATTGCCACCGGTGTAATAACCCACATAGCCTCTTAGAGTTAAACCGGTAAGGTTAGTATCAGTGCCAATTAAGTCGTCTAGCACAGTGACCTTCTCAGTCGCTGCAAGCATCTTGGTTGCATAAGGTCGAATATTTGCAGGGTTGCTTATGTCCAGCGACACCCAGATACCACCAGAGAGCAAGTTAAAAAAACCAATGCCAGGCACTTCCAAGATAGCGACCAAGCCACCCATCTGGCCAACGTCTGCCGCTGCCGGCTTAATCGTCGCAAGCAAATCAGCAGGCTCCGAGGCTGGCACTTCAGTTAAAAAAGACGCTCCGCCGTTAATAGTCGCACCACCGGAAAAAACCGCCGTTGGCTGCGCTCCAGCCGTAGGTAGTATTGGTTGATCTGCAGCTTGTGCAGTCATTGTAGCTAGGCCTAATGCTACGCCGCTTGCAATTAAACTTAGTTTTGAAGGCTTGAAATTCATGTGGACTCCTCGGTCATAGTTCTAATAGTCGGTCAGGGATGTTTTAATCTGCGATTGCCAGCAATTAATCTCTGATCATAATAGGGTCAGGATGTTGCATTTATGCTACCGAAATTTTGCACTTTTGTGACAATTGCAGTTAGCCAATCAACATTTCCGGTAGCTGCCACTTTTCGACCTAACGCGGTAGTCACTCTACTGCAATAATCCTTCATTAATATGACAGCCATTATGCAAGACTATGACAAACTCCCTGCCTTAAAAGTTGAAGCTGCGCATCTAGGCTTTTTTGAATCGCCTGTGGTGTATTCTCGCCTTGCTGATGCGGATCAATTGCTAGCAGATTTAGAAACCGCGATACGGCATAACATGGCTAACTCGAAAGGGCTTGATCGCTCCAACGTAGGCGGCTGGCATTCTGACACAGACATGTTGCAGTGGGGCGGCTCTGCTGCCAGGAAACTCGCCGATACTGCTATCAAAATATGCAAGCGAGTATCCCATTTCAACGACAGCCACGTGGATAACTTCCATTGGACTGCGAAAATGTGGGCCAACGTCACCCCCAACGGTGGACTCAATCAAGCCCATGCCCATCCGGGCAACCTGTGGGCGGCGGTGCTGTATCTCGATTTGGGTGAAGACCCCACAGCAACATCAGATGTCGGCGGCACATTTTATATCGAAGACCCAAGATTCCCCATGGCCGCCATGCACAACCCCGGGTTTCGACTGTTGGGTGCTAACGGACAGCCTCAGCAATATGAGACAGAGTTTAATCTGCAGCGCGGCAACCTTATTGTGTTTCCAGCGTGGCTAAAACATGGAGTGCGTCGCTATCTAGGCAATCGGGAAAGAATCTCAATCGCCATGAATATTGAGGCGACACCGAAGCAATAACGCCCTTGGCAGCAGCGAAAAGGGATTTAACTTCTCAAAACGATCAAACCGCGTGGCAGCACCGAAAAGGAGACTTGGCTCCTCAACCGGGTTGGCTTGAAGACGGGGTCTCCGTTGTTATGAATAATGTAGTAGCGGTGGATTAGTAGCGGTGCATTAGTAGCGGTGCATTACATTAGTGGCAATGAATTAGCTCAGATGGCGCATTTTAAGCGAATACGTCGCGTCGCGAGCCTTATTGCTTTGTAACGGGGGCATCTACACTACTGCAGATCAGTTCTTTGCGGCGGCTTGAGGAAACAGCCACCGCGAAGGCCATGCAGACAGACTAGGCCTGCTGCGATACCGACTTTCTGAATTTGTACTCTAAGAATGGATTCATGAACCTTGCCAAACCCTTGGTGAAGGTCAGTGGACTGTCTAGAACTGAGAAACATAAGCAGCCTTCGTCACTTGCCGGTCTGTGTATGTGCTCTTTAGTCCTCACTACAAAATCCGAAACCCTGTAGTGGCCCAATTCGTCTGAGAAACTGCCGTCTAGAACCAAAGTGACTTCACTGCCCTGATGCTTGTGCACAGGGACTTGGCTACCCGGGGTCATGTAGATAAATTCACATTGGGTTTCAGCGTCAAGCTTGACTAGTGCTTGGTTAATCCCGCCGGTTAGCTTTTTCCATACCAAACCTTCTGACGCTACCTTGGCCAAAACCCTGGGCAATAACACACTGTGGTTCAGCATATGCATTTCGTGCACAGCATGCCCGCCTCGCTCAGGCTCTTCTTTGTCTTGGGGCTGGCTCACAATTGACTCAATCATGTCCGAAAAATCGGGCTCAACGACTTCCTCTGAAGTTTGCAGCCACGACATAACCGCATCAGATTTCATTTCGCCGGTTTTGCTGCGACAGGTATCGCATAGCTCTATGTGGGCCGACAAAGCGACATTCATGCCCACGGACAGCCCGCCTTGAGCGAAAGCGCTGAGTAAGTCCTGCGAAGGATGAAAGTTGGTCGTATTAGTCATGTTGTAATTCCAATCAATTGTCGTAGTTTACCCACACCTAAACGCAGGCGCGACTTTAATGTTCCCAAGGGAATCTGCAATACTGTGGCCGCTTCTTCGTGAGTTCTGTCAAATATAAAAATCTGTTCCACCACTGCTTGCTGCGATTCTGGCAGCTGGGAGTAGAGCCGTTCAATTTGGGCGATCTCAACTTTGAGAGAGCCTTGTTCCTCATGCACAAATACCGAGTCAGCTTCGCCGTCAGCCGGCCAAATATCATCGGCACTGATGCAGCTAGGCTGGCGCTTGATTTTACGCAGCATATCGAAACAACGGTTCCGAGTTAGGGTAAAAATCCAACTTTGAGCATTGCCCCGGTCCAAGTCATATAGTGGCGCTTTTTGCCAAACCATAAGCATAGCCTCTTGCACTAAGTCCTGAGCTAGCTGCTCATTCCGCGTCAGTTTCATACCCATAGCGAATATTTTCTTCGCAAAACGTTGGAACAGGCTATTGAAAGCGACGGGGTCTTGGCAATTACCGACCGCTATAAGCAGCGACTCATCACTGCTTGGGTCGGTTTTAGGTAGCAATCTGACATCAATTGTAATGGCGTGGGAGTCCTTTGTTGCTAGAGATCCGGCGCCGAAGCTGCCCATTGTAGGGGAAAGTTCATACATACTGCGTTAATACGGCACTACGTGGAGGGGCGGATCACTATTTGTTTACCTGATTTTCTGGTGATCCAAACTTTACCAGAAGCCGTTTATAGATCATACCTTAATCAACGGGCTTCCTTCGAAAATGAGCACAAAAACCAGCATAAAAACTGGATTGACGAAAACCAGCGCGGAAGTTCTCAGCGGGCGTGTAACAGAGGCCTACAAGTCGTTAGGTTCGGGGGATTTTACCTTGATCGAGCCTTTGTATGCCGACGATATCTACTTTGAAGACCCATCCCATGGCATTCAAGGCAAAGCCGGTTTGATGACCTATTTTGTTAGCATGTTTAAAAACACAGAAAACTGTGACTTCAAATTTCACCAAATTCTGACCAGTCACAACGATATATTCATGACCTGGACTATGCTTTTGAACCACCGCCGCTTAAACGGTGGCAACACTATTCGCGTTGATGGATCAAGCTTCCTGAAAACACGCAATGGTAAAATCTACTACCATCGCGATTACTTCGACATGGGCGCCATGGTCTATGAGAATTTGCCCATTCTAGGTCGCCTCATCAAAAAGATTAGATTACGCCTCGGCCAATGAACATACTCATTACCGGAAGCAGTTCTGGTATTGGCCTGCAGCTTGCCCGCGATTATTTATCCCAAGGCGCTAGGGTCTACTGCTGCGGTCGAAACAAGCCCGCTCTCGACGACCTTTGCAGTGCACATCCAGACCTTGCAATACCCATCATTTTCGACATCCAAAATCTTGCTGAGTGCCGCAAGGCGTTGGAGCCGCTGCAGGCGTTGGATCTCGTTATACTAAATGCAGGCACCTGCGAATACATTGATGCAGCCACGTTCGACGCCGCACTGTTTGAACGGGTTATTCGCATTAACCTTATTGGTATGGCCAATTGTCTGGAGTGTCTAATCCCCCGCATCAAGCCGGGTGGGCAATTAGCCTTGATGGGAAGTAGTTCAAGCTACCTGCCACTGCCTCGCGCCGAAGCCTATGGTGCTTCCAAGGCGGCCGCCGAATACTTGGCTAAGACTCTCGCTATTAGTTTACAATCGGTGCAGATCACGGTGAGCTATATCGCCCCTGGCTTTGTTGAAACACCACTAACTGATGTCAATGATTTTCCCATGCCAATGAAGGTAGATGTTCATTTCGCCTCTCGAAAAATTCGCCGAGGCTTGGAAAAGCGCCGCAGCGAAATTCATTTTCCCTTGGTGTTTACTCTGCTTTTAAAGACGATAAGTCTATTGCCCAATGCATGCCAACGGTTTCTCCTGTCGAAAACCCTAGCCAAGCATTAAGCTATACTTGGAATCCTCAACTATGCCTTCACCTAAAATAGCAATTATTGGCAGCGGTATTTCCGGCCTGACATGTGCGCATCTGCTCAGTAAAAATCATGATGTAACTCTGTTTGAGGCCAACGACTACATTGGCGGCCACACCCACACTGTGCCAGTGACTGTAGACGGCGAGTCTTTTATGATCGACACCGGATTCATCGTTTGCAACGATCGCAATTACCCAAACTTCCTTAAACTTATGGCGAAGCTGAAGGTAGAAATCAAACCCACAGAAATGAGTTTTAGCGTGCGCAACCCGAGTTTGAAACTTGAATACAATGGCCATAATTTAAATACCCTTTTTTCCCAACGTCTTAACCTTTTTCGGCCGTCATTTCATCGATTGGTAAAAGATATAGTGCGCTTCAATGCAGCAAGTAAGGCAGTGCTCGAATCCGGTCAGATAGATGACATCAGCCTTGATGAATTTGTTGCCCAGCATGCTTTTGACAAGGGATTTAAAGAAAACTACTTACTGCCTATGGTCGCAGCTATTTGGTCTTGTAGCCTTAGCCAAGCAGGCGCGTTTCCTCTAGCATTTTTCCTGCGCTTTTTTCTTAACCACGGCTTATTGGATATCAAAAATAGGCCCCAGTGGTATGTATTGAGCAAAGGCTCGTCCTCTTATATCAAACCTATGTCCGCTGGGTTTTCAGACCGCATAAAGCTCAATAGCCCAGTCAGCCGAGTTACCCGCACCGAGTCTGGGGTTGAGTTAGAGGTCGCCGGCTCAGTGCAGCATTTCGATGAAGTCATACTGGCATGCCACAGTGATCAAGCTCTGGCAATGCGCAGTGACCCATCACCCGAGGAAACCGAGATACTTGGAGCCATAGGCTACCAGGCTAACGATGTGACTTTGCACATGGATGCCAGCATCATGCCGAAGAAATCTCTTTCTTGGGCGAGTTGGAATTTCCTCGCCGGTCAGTCTCACTTGGATGAAGCGCCCATAGTCACCTACTGCATGAATATTCTGCAGGGGATTCATAGCACACGGCCCTTTTTAGTAACGCTAAATGCGAAACATAAAATAGATCCCGAAAAGATACTCCAACAGTTCCGCTATGATCACCCAGTCTACTCTCAAGAATCTATCATCGCCCAAGGTCGCCGTAGTGAAATTTGCGGGACCCAGCGAATTCACTACTGCGGTGCCTACTGGTATAGCGGCTTTCACGAGGACGGCGTTCGCAGTGCGCTAGATGTCTGCGCTCGCTTTGGCGAGGGCCTATGAAGCAGGCGGTCACCGAGTTAGAGAGCGCCATCTACAAAGGCTTTGTCCGCCACCGCCGGTTCACCCCCTTCCGCCACGAATTTGACAATAAAATCTTCATGCTGCTGCTAAAGGTAGATGAAATCCCCCTTGTACTTAAGTCTTTCTGGCAGCTTGGCAGCGGCAAATTGAGTTGGGCAAGGTGCCGCCGGGACGACTACATAGGTACAAGCGCCCAGTCAATTGAAGATGCTGTAAAAACAAAAATTGCCGAAAAGCTCAATGCCAGGCAGCCCACAGTAGAGGGCGACGTCTACATGCTGGTTCACCTTCGCTACTTCGGTTTCTATTTTAGCCCACTCAACCTTTACTACCTAAAGTGTGACGGAAAATTCAAGTACATGCTTGCCGAAGTCAGCAATACCCCGTGGCACGAAAAACACTATTACCTAGTGGATCTAGACAATATTCAGCCTCACAGCAAAGAGTTTCATGTGTCGCCGTTCAACCCTATGACGCAAAACTACCATTGGCGAGTTATCCCGCCTACTAATGATCAAGAAAAATGCCTAGTGCATATCCAAGCCCATAACCAGCTCACAACTCACGAAAAAGTATTCGATGCCACTCTGAGTTTAAATAGAATTGAGCTAAACCAAACAGAATTGAGCCGCGTATTACTTTACACGCCGGTGCAAACGTTCAGCATCGCCCTAGGTATTTACTGGCAAGCACTGAAACTGCTCCTCAAAAGAGCACCCTTATATTCGCACCCGAGCAAAAAAAAGATCAACACAAAAGAAGGTCCGTTATGAATCAGAAGAATGCAGCGCTAGCTACCGACAAAGATGGTAGCCCAGTAATAGAATCAAAAACTGCGGCAGCGCTGAGGCAGCTGCTTATCAAAGTTCTAAGCCATGCCACAGAAGGGCACTTTATACTGAAAGAGAATGGCCGAGTGATAGCCGAAGTAGGCGATCGCAACGCCACCCTGCAAGCTGAAGCAGAAGTGCTCGATTGCCGAGTGTATGGCCGAGCTCTTTTAGGCGGCAATACCGCCGCTGGCGAAGCCTTTGTTGATGGCTGGTGGACCTCACCGGACATTACCCAGGTCACTCGATTCTTTGCTCGTAATCTGACCATGATGGACTACTGGAGCAGCCGCTTTGGTTGGCTATTAAAACCGTTCAGCTTGTTTAGAGTACTACGCAGACTTAATACCACCGCTCGGGCTAAAAAGAACATTTTGGCCCACTATGATTTGGGCAATGATCTTTACCAAGCATTCCTAGATCCTAAGATGCAATATTCCTCTGCCATTTATAATCACGGGAAAGAAAGTCTCACTGAAGCTCAAGAGAATAAAATGATCAGACTTTGTGAGCAGTTAAACCTCACTGAAAAAGATCACTTACTCGAGGTTGGCTCTGGCTGGGGCGGCTTGGCCATTTTTGCTGCCTCTCGCTATGGCTGCAAGGTAACAACCACTACCATCTCTGACGCTCAGTTCGGTTTCGCCAAAGAACGTATTAAAGAACAAGGCCTGGAACACAAAATCACTCTACTAAATCAAGATTATCGAATGCTCAGCGGCGAATTCGATAAAATTGTGTCGGTCGAAATGATCGAAGCTGTGGGTGAGAAATACTTACCCGGCTTTTTTGCGAAACTGAACAGCTTGTTAAAACCCAACGGCCTGCTAATGCTGCAAGCAATTACCATCGCTGACCAGCGTTTTAGTGACTACAGCCGCAGCGAAGATTTTATTCAAAAGCATATCTTCCCCGGGGGATTTTTGCCTTCGATGGCGCTGATGTCAAAAATAGTGGCCAACAAAACCGACTTAGTCATTCGCGATGTTCTAGATATTGGCCAAGACTATGCCCAGACACTCGCTCATTGGCGGCTTAGTTTTCTTGGAAAACAAACTCAGCTTTTAGAGTTAGGCTACGACCAGCGCTTTAAAAATTTGTGGCTCTACTACTTAGGCTATTGCGAAGGCGGCTTTCTAGAAAAACGTATTAGCGCAGTCCAACTGCTTGCAAGTAAGGCGCCCCATCGATACTAAAACCGCCGCCGCGATTAGTAGCATGCGGTAGGCGTTATCTCTTTTGGAGAGACCTACCTAGCATCAATGTTGCCTTTAGCTTTGTGGTGGCCAATTTTTCTGCCTGTGTGCTTTACCGATAACAACCCGCTTTCACGAACCCATCAAGGAATTAACAATGTTACGGCTTAGTGCTTTTGCGGTTTGTTTCTTTCTCGCTTCACCAGTGGTTGCCGATCCAATTCAAAATCTCGACAAAATAGGCTCAGCAAAGCTGCGAGTGTTCTTATGGAATATTTATGAGAGCACGCTCTATTCCCCCAGCGGAGAATTCGAAGGTATCGAGCCTGGGCTGGCACTGGAAATTGAATATAGACGCAATATTTCCAAGAAAGCATTCATCGACTACACCCGAGAAGAATGGCAAAAGCAGTCTTTGTACAATGCTGAAAGCGAGCGCTGGCTGACAGAGATTCGCAACATTTTCCCGAGCGTTAAGAAAGGCGACCGACTTATCCTAAAAGTGGCTGATTCCTTAACTAGCGAGTTCTACTTTAACGATGAGTTTATCGGCGCAATTGACAATGCCGACTTCACCCGCGAGTTTCTAGCAATTTGGCTCTCCGAACAAAGCAGCTATCCCGAGCTGCGCAATCAATTAATCGGCAGCACAAACTAATCTAGCCAATCTAGTTTGCAGTCACTCAAGATTCAACCCGCTCTATTCAATCCGCCCAATTCAACAAGGTATTTCATCGATCAAAAAAGGAGGTTGTTCTCACTCTCTTTTTCTATAGAATCAAGCTAATAAAAACTAAAATAAGCAGGAGTCTGTGATGCATAGAACGCTAAAGACGACCGGAAATTTCACCAAACACCTCATTAAAATACTCAACGTATTCCTCTTCTCCATACCAGCCAGCCTAGCCCAGCAAGGCGCTGTCGACGGCGAATGGCAGGCCTACGGTGCCGACAACGGGAGCACCAAATACACGGCCCTTAGCCAAATAGACGGAACCAACGTGCAAGATCTGCAGCTAGCCTGGCGTCGACCAGCGCTGGATGATACCTATACGCAGCTCAATCCACAGCAGCGCTATGCAAGCAATTGGGTTGCCGCGCCTATCGTCAAAAATGGCATCGGCTACATTCCTAACGGCGTTGGCTTAATCGAGGCATTCGACCCCAGCACAGGTGAAACCCTGTGGGCACAAGATCCACCCGGCGGCTTAGACGGCCTACCCGGCGCTACCACCAGAGGCGCCGCCTATTTCAGCGATGACAGCGGCGCTCGACTATTCGTCCAAAGAGGCACCTTCCTGTATGCCCTCGATGCGGCTAGCGGCCAAACCTTGATGGATTTCGGTGTCGAGGGTCGGGTGAATTTGCAGCTGATGCCTGAAGAGTTTGAACGCTTTCGCTGGGGCGGCGTCCCCATGGTCGTTGGCGATGTAGTCGTTATCGGTCAAGCCATGTCTGATAACTTCGACAGCCGCCAGGCCTACCGAGGAGACGTCCACGCATTTGATGTTCGCAGCGGAGAGCTGCGCTGGACCTACAACACCATTCCACAAGAAGGCCAGTTTGGCACCGATACATGGCAAGACAGATCTTGGTCCTATACCGGCCATGCCCCGGTATGGGCCCTATTCAGCGCCGACAATGAATTAGGCTTGGTTTACATGCCCATCTCATCATCCACTAACGATATGTATGGCGGGCACCGCATTGGCGACAATTTATTCAGCCAAAGCATCGTTGCCGTCGATGCCACCACCGGCAATCGAGTTTGGCACTATCAGACCGTTCACCACGGCCTATGGGATTATGATCCGCCCGCCGCACCTATTCTCATGGACATCACCGTCGACGGTCAGCCAATCAAAGCCCTCACTCAAATCACCAAGCAGGCCTTTGCCTACGTTCTT
>JBLGBD010000123.1:0-10058 GCA_047617585.1 Pseudohongiellaceae bacterium
TAGTCACCCAGGCTGCACTTACAGATTTTGAAGTTGAGCAATGGGGTCAGGAGGCCTTTGCAAGTGCTTTGGCGAAGGCTGCCGCCGGCGATGAGTATTACCGTACCCAAGACTTTGTTCTTGCGACACAGTCTTACGAGGCTGGTAAAGCTGAGCTAGAATCTCTGCTAGATTCGGTGCCGACGGTTCTAACTCAGACCCTCATCGAGGCAGAATCAGCCTTCAATGCCGGCGACGCAGCCCGTGCGCAATCACAATATTCTCTCGCATTGGTGCTTGATCCTCTTAACGACGCGGCTAACACCGGGCTCGAGCGAGCTCGGGCACTGGGCGAGGTCAACTCTCTAATCGCACAAGCGGAAGATTTCGTCGAAGACAACGCCCTAGAAGATGCTCAAATTGCTTATCGAAGAGCGGTCAGCTTAGATGCTTTCAATGAAGTGGCGCCAGTTGGCTTGAATAAAGTTGCTGGGCTTATTAAGGAGCGAGACTTTGCCCGAGTAATGTCCAGAGGTTATACCCTGCTTGAGTCAGGTGAGCCTGACGCCGCGATTGCAGTGTTCATGGAAGCTTCGAACATGGGTATAAACTCAGACCAAGCGTTAGCTGCTATTGCGCAAACCCAAAACGAGATCGCTAATGTTGAAATTAACGCCCTGCGACAAGTGATCGCCACCGCTGTATCGGCTGAACAATGGCAAACGGCGGTAGAAAATTACGATTTAGTGCTAGGCATTGATCCTAATCTCAGCTTTGCCATTGAGGGTAACGACTACGCATTCAAGAGAGAGCGGCTCAATAGCTTGCTAGTATCCGCGATTAACAACCCAGAGCGCTTGTCTGAAGACGATGTGTATCAGCAAACCTTGGATGTTTACTATACCGGCAAGGCAATAGAGAATCCTGGACCAGTTCTACTCGAGCAGCTGGATAGCCTGCAGGTGTTTCTCGAGAATTCACAGGTGCCAATTGAAATTCAATTTGTCTCCGATAATTTGACAGATGTCACTCTTCTCAGAGTGACAAGCCTTGGCATGTTTGAGCGACATGAAATGGCCTTGAAGCCGGGACGCTACGTAGCAGTGGGCAAACGCACTGGCTACCGCGAGGTGCGTCAAGAGTTCGTTGTCGGTTTTAATCAAACTCCAAGTTTAGTCATTGTTAAATGTGATGAACGTGTCGTAGCCACTAAGGGATAATGAGCAATGGCTGACACGGGAGATAAGCATAAAAAAGAAGGGGCATCTGACCCTATAGTGCCAATCGACTTCACCCCTCACGAAGTCAAAAAAGCAAAGTTTTCTTTTCAGGTAAAGCCGGTGCACATAGCGCTTGGCGCCTTTCTATTGATTTCCGGGTCTGCGGCATTTTTCGTTTTAACGGCTAAGTCAGTCTTTGTTGAAGCAAACCCAATTACCGCAACGATAGAAATCAGCGGTGGTCTAAATATCCGTCTGGGGCAGAGATACCTCATTCGCAGTGGCAGCTATGATCTAACGCTTAGCAATGAAGGCTACCATGACTTAGAAACCCAGCTCATCGTCACCGACGAGCAATCACAAACCCATCCGGTTGAGATGCGGAAGCTGCCTGGGGTGATTAATTTTAGTAGTAGAGATTTAACCGGAGCACGAGTCAAAGCGGACGGGATCGACCTTGGCGAAACCCCTCTTACCGATATACTTGTTGAAGCAGGCGAGCATCAGTTAACGGTTTCTAAGGACAGGTACTTAGACTACTCAGAGACGATTGTTGTTGAAGGCCGCTCCGTATCACAATCATTTGAGTTTGACTTAGAAAGGGCGTGGGCGACGGTTAGCCTGACTACCTCACCCAGCGGTGCAGACGTAATAGTCGATGGCGAGCTGTTTGGCATCACGCCAATCAACGCCGAGATACTGCAGGGCAAAAGAGATGTCACCGTAAAGCTTTCCGGCCACAAGGCCTGGCAAGATGATTTCGATATTTTTGCCGGGGAAGATTTTTCAATACCAAGAATTGAATTAGAGCCAGCAGACGGTCTAGTTTTTATTCAGTCTACACCTTCCGCGGCGTCGGTCACTGTTGGCGGAGAATTCAAAGGGCTCACTCCATTAGAAATCGCCTTGGCCCCAAGCATTCGTCATGAGCTCACCTTTTTCAAGAATGGCTATGTGTCTGCCAAACGCACTATCACCACGGCGGCGAATCAAGAGAGCTCAGTGAATCTGACCTTGGAGCCAGTTCTGACCAGCGTGCGAGTCGAAACCAATCCGCCGGATGCCGAGCTTTATGTCAATGGTGAAGCTCGCGGGTCTGCAAATCAAACCATACAGCTGATGGCCGCGAGCCAGCAAATCGAAATTCGTAAATCTGGTTATATTCCCTACACTACCGAGTTCACTTCCAGGCCAGGGCTAGAGCAAGTTATCCGAGTGAGTTTAAAGTCTTTAGAGCAGGCTCGTTTAGATCAAATTCAGCCAGTTATCACTAACGTTGCCGGACAATCATTAAAACTTTTCTATCCCGGAGCCTTCACTATGGGAGCGTCTAGGCGAGAAGCCGGCCGTCGGCCAAACGAAAACTTACGAGATATCCAGTTAGAACGGCCGTTTTATTTAAGTTACAACGAAGTCACTAACGCGCAGTTTCGGTTGTTTGATCCTGAGCACACATCAGGAATTGTTCAGGGTCTTAGCTTGAACAACGAAGCACAACCGGTGGTGCGAGTTTCTTGGAATCAGGCCGCTTTGTATTGTAATTGGCTAAGTGAACAAGAAGGTATTGAGCCTTTTTACAACGTCGACTCTGGTGACATTGTTGGGTTTAATCCGCGGTCCACAGGTTATCGATTGCCCTCAGAAGCAGAGTGGGAATGGGTGGCTCGAACAGACGGCAGTGGCAATACTCTCAAATATCCTTGGGGTACGGAGCTGCCACCGCCCGAAAAAGCGGGTAATTTCGCCGATGTTACTGCGAAGTCGTTCTTGGGTGAAGTTATGTTCGATTACGATGACGGTTTTCTGGCAACGTCTCCCGTGGGATCTTTTACCGTTAATCAAAATGAAATCTACGATATGGCCGGCAATGTTGCTGAGTGGGTACATGACTTTTATGGCGCTGTCGGTTCGGCGAGCGGCCGGGAAGTAGATCCACTTGGCCCCGAAGATGGCCAGTTCCATGCGATCCGTGGTTCTAGCTGGTCTCATGGCTCAATAACAGAGCTTAGACTGTCGTTTAGGGATTTTGGTGTAGAGCCAAGAGACGACGTTGGTTTTCGTGTTGCTAGACACTTGGAGAACTAAAGATGAAATTTCGTTTTTGGATTTTAGCAGTAACTTTTTGCTGTGCCAGCGCAGCGGCATTTGCCCAAGTTACTGATAGCGCTTTGCCAACAGATCAGTCGACCCAAGCAGAAGCCAACCCGCAACAGGTGTTAAGCCAAGAAAATGTAGCCCAAACCGAGGCTGAGAACGAACCTCCCGCACAGGAGACAACGGATGAGGCATCTCGGTTTATACCTACTGAACAAATTTCGCAAGACTTAGGCGTATCATTTCCCGCCGACATCTAGCGATTAGTTAACCAAATCTCAGCGGGCTTTGGCCGAAGGCTGTGAATAAACTGCAGGAATATTGAATGAAACAAGGATTACTTCCAGAAGCACTGTGGCAGCTCGTTGCCTTAATCATTGCGCTAATTTTGGTGCATTCGGTCTATGTTACGGTTATACGCCCGAATGCCGAAGTCATACAGGCGCAGGAGAGTTATCTGCAAGAAACCAATCCTGACTTCGTTCCAGAACGATCTATCTATGTCATCCTGAAAGACTTTGAGCAAGAGACCTGTATTATTTTATTCCTATGGGCGATGTCTATAGTGGGAATCAAAACACAGCAGGCGGTTCAACAAAAACGCTTGTTGGAGCGCAATTTAATTCCCTTGTCAGATGGTATGAGTATCTTGCCGGAAGATGCAAGGAACTACGCGCGGCCGGTTCAGGCATTGGACGAAAAACAAAAAGGGTTTTTATTACCTAAGGCGATTCTCGCTGGGCTACAACGATTTCAAAGTACTCGCAGCATTCAAGATGTTTCGACTATCGTCAAAGATACTTGCGAAAGCGAAGCAGACAGAATGGAGACGGAGCTTTCCTTGGTTCGCTATATCGCTTGGGCAATTCCATCTATTGGGTTCTTGGGTACGGTTCGTGGTATCGGCACGGCGCTAGGCCAAGCTTATCAGGCAGTAAGTGGCGATATTGTGGGTGTTACGGTGAGTCTTGGGGTTGCTTTTAACTCCACTTTTGTCGCTTTAGTGGTCAGCATTATGTTGATGTTTGTCTTGCATCAACTGCAGTTAATGCAAGATCGACTGGTGCTGGATTGCCAACACTATTGCGACGAAAAGCTGATTCGAAATTTACAGGTTCCAGACAAGGCATAAGCTATGAGCTTGAAAGTAATCGAGCTTAACGATGCAGGCATAAAAATTGGCACTGCGCAGGGTATTGTTGCAGAGAGCCCCGGTTTTGCCATTGTGTTTGGCGACAATTTAGTTTTGGGTGCCCAAGCTGAGCAACAGGCTAGGCTTCACCCTACCAGCAGTTACAATAAGTATTGGCACGAATTAAGTATGGAAGCGCTAAACCACGGTAATCATTTGCGCCATACTGCTGATATCGCGTTTGCCCATTTGCTCCATCTTGCTGAGATTGGTGAGGTCGATGCCGAAACCATCTTTGCAATGCCAAGTAGTTACAGTCACCAGCAATTGGCTATCCTTTTAGGTATTGCAAAAAAGAGTCCTATTACGCCTGTTGGAGTAGTTGATACTGCCGTGCTCGCGGCCGTTGCCGCAGGTATTTCGAGTTCAGCACTGTATATAGATTTTCAACTGCATCAAGTTGTAGTGACTCAACTCTCTGTTAGTGAGGGCCTAATACATTGTGAGGCGGTGGTCCAGATTCCAGGGGTTGGTAGTCAGAATTTTGTAAACCTAATAATGCAGCAGGCGACCAACTCTTTTATTGAACAATGCCGCTTTAACCCCCAGCACAATGCTGAGTATGAGCAACTTCTGTATAACCAACTTCCGGTATGGCTTGAGCAATACAACGAGTCGCAAACCAACCTTGTACTGGAGCTGAAAACTCGCGATGCGACCCATACCGCCAAGATGCCAAAAGAGGGGTTAATCGCCAGTCTGCAGGGATACTATAAAAAGATCGCGCAGGAACTAGCGCCACTGATTATAGACAGTCGCACTCAGATTATTCTCAATAAACGGTTAGGGTCTATGCCAGGGTTTTTGGCTAGTCTGCCTAGCGACAGACGCAAGGTCGTGTTGAAACCCCATGACATTTGCCAAGCATGTATAAATAGTGCAGAGAATATAGTTCATCATTCCGGCTCCATCCATTGGGTGAAGTCTCTGCCGGCAAAGTTTGCTGATGACTCTGGTAAGCTTGCTGGTTCGGATACGGAGCTTGGTCCAACCCATTTTCTGCTATTTCATACAGCTATTCCCCTTGCTGGCTTAAATCAATATCTACCCGACAGCATTATTTCTAGCCCAGATGAGTCTGTATTCGTAGACAGTAAAACCGAGTTTTCTCTCAATGACCGACTAGTCAGCGGCAGGCAGCGGCTGCGCCTGGGAGACACTTTGGACCTCGGCTCAAACCAAGACCGAATAACTATCATACGGGTGAGTGATGGCCAGCACTAAATCAACTCGACGCAAGCTCAACCCCATAAGCCTGGCATTTCTGGATGTCATGTTTTGTGGCTTTGGTGCAGTGATTTTGATTTTTTTAATAATTGATCATTCCAGTACTGTGGCAAAAAACAAAGCCGACCCGACGCTTATGGCCGAGATCAATTTGTTAGAAGAAGAGGTGCTCGAGGGAACGGAGGGATTGGTGCGAATTCGTAATACGGTCTCTGACAGGAGTTTTGAGGTAGTTCAGGCCCAAGGCTTGGCTCGGCAAATACAGGAACAAATTGACACTTTCTTGCAGGAGCTCGCCGCATTAGAAAACTCCAGCGTAGCGACAGTGGAAAGTGTTGAGAAACTTCGCTCGGATATACAAAACCTTGAAGAAGAATTGCTTCGGCTGCAGGCAAGTGCCTTTCAACAAGAAGGCAACAACGTGCGCCAGTTTTTGGGTGATGGCAATAGACAGTACCTGTCGGGGTTCTTCCTCGGGGGACAGCGAATTCTGATACTCGTAGATAGCTCTGCTAGCATGATGGACAGCACCTTAATCAATATTATTCGAACTCGAAATTTACCGGACGATCGAAAAAAACAAGCACCCAAGTGGCGGCGAACAGTAAAAACAGTCGATTGGATATCTACCCAATTACCTATCACTAGCCGCTATCAGATTTGGAATTTCAGTGACGACTATGCCAGCGCCATCCCCGGCACCCGAGAGATGTGGCTCGAAGTCGCCGATAGAGATCAGATTAATCAAGCCATCATAAATATAGGTGATTTAGTGCCTAAAAATGGCACGAATATGCAGCAGGTGTTTCGGGCAGTGGCAAATATGAACCCGCCGCCGGATAACATATTTTTGATTACCGATGGTTTACCAACGATGAACAATCGAAGCTCTCGTGACGGTTTAGTAACGCCCTCAAAGCGTCTAGACTACTACGAGGATGCCTTGGAAGAACTGCCAAGAGGTATTCCTGTCAACGTCATTTTAATGCCGTTAGAGGGTGACCCGAGCGCGGCTGCAGCGTTCTGGCAATTGGCACAGTACACTCAGGGATCTTTTTTATCGCCGTCTAAAGACTGGCCTTAGGGATGGATAACAGCAAATGGTGATGAGACGTAAAAGAGAAGAAACGGATTCGTTTACGGTATCCTTTTTGGACGTTGCTTCCTGCGGTTTTGGAGCAATGATTATTCTATTGATGATTGTTAAAACTAACGAACCTATCACTTTAGAGATCGCAGAAATCCCTTCGGCCGGCAGGGTGTTAGCACTGCAAGAGCAGCTATTTGCCATTCGCGGTGAAACTACCATTCTAAACCGAGAGCTGAATGCCAAGCAGGAGCAAATCTCCACTTATACCGACCGCGTAGCTAGACTGCGTCGAGATTTAAGTGACATCGAGGGCCGCTATCAGACCTCACGAAAGCTCTCCGATGAGACATCTGATGAGTCGGGCCAGTTAGCTATTGCCCGGCAAACCCTTACTCAGGAAATGCAGCGCCTGATGGCTAACAGCAGCGCGCCTGAAAACAACGCAGTGGGCGGCGTGCCGGTAGACAGTGAATACATTATTTTCGTTATTGATACCTCGGGCAGTATGTTTGATAACCCGAGCTGGGGAAAAATGCTGGGAGTGATCGAGGATACCCTCAACGTCTATCCCGAAGTCAAAGGCATCCAAATTATGAATGATATGGGTGACTATATGTTCGATTCATTCCGTGGCAAATGGATGTCGGACACGCCGACTATGCGCCGGCGCATTCTGTCTACCCTGCGAACATGGAACCCCTACAGCAACAGTAGCCCGGTCGAAGGCGTAACTCGGGCCATTGATACTTTTTACTCGCCTGACAAAAAAATTAGCATTTACGTGTTAGGGGATGATTTTCAACCAGGCGGGTCGATTCGAAACGTCCTGGAAACCATCGATCGGATAAACTTAGAAGACGAGAATGGCAACCGGCGGGTGCGCATCCATGGTATTGGGTTTCCTGTGATCTTTGCAGGTCCTGAGCGCTTTAGGCAGAGTGTCTATCGATATTCGACACTAATGCGCGAGATGACATCACGAAATGGTGGTACATTTGTCGGTCTGAATGACTTTCGGTAGCGTATTTACAATCAAGGCAATAGCCTACGGTAGGTGATTGTCCAAGTAGAGTAACGTTAAGAATGAATACACTTATCAAGCAAGCAGGTCTAATCTTTGCAGTTCTTGCGCTGTTCGTAGGCTGTGGCGTGAATAATGTGGTTATTGATGGCAGTTTCCCAACCCCCAATATCAGCAAAATGCCGGTTTCTATTGCCGTGTATTATGATGATGCGCTTAAAGACTTCGCTTACCTGGAATACTCTGAAACAGGGTCTGAGGAGTTCAATATACAAAGCGGTGCATCCCACATTCAGCTATTTAACGTTATAACCCCTGCCATGTTCGAGAGAGTTGTCTTTGTCGATAGTATGGAAGAGGCGCAGGCAGCCGGTGTGGACGCAGTATTTACTCCCGCAATTGAAGAGTTTCAATTGGCCTTGCCAGCCAAGACCAAGTTAGACGTGTATGAGGTTTGGATCAAATACAATATGCGTCTGATTACACCTCAAGGTGACTATATAGCGGATTGGGTGCTTACCTCCTATGGTAAATCTCCTACTGAGACTTTCCGATCCGTTGATGCAGCAATCAATGACGCGGCGGTTGTTGCGCTGCGAGACCTGGCGTCGAGCTTTTCATTGAGTTTCGACGACGTGCCAGAAGTTAAAGAATGGTTAGCCAAGCAATAATGAGCCAAGTTAAATAGAGGTTATATGGCGTATTTTCATCTTTCATCGTTGATTAGCCGCGGGCTTGGGTTCACGGCTGTGATCCTTTTGGTGTCCTGCACAAGCACGACGGTGGATGAATTTCGCCAAGGTGAAACTGGAATTAGCAGTGAGGAAGCTGTTGTCGTGCTCGGGCGCAGACAAGCGAGTGACTATGAAACCCGTTCTGAATTCGTTGAATGTGTAGGCGATAGAATGGGCCGTGGCGATAACTCGATCCGTATTGTGCCCGAGCAAGAATTTGTCGATGCCATGTTTCCGTGGTTTGAGCCTCGCACCGCGCCATTGCGGACTCAAGATCTAGAAAAGCTCATGTCAGAGCAAGTTGTAGCAGACAAGATGACTGATTTCGGTATTCGCTACATTGTCTGGGTGGACGGGTTTACCGAGACTAGCGGCCGCTCGGGTTCGATTTCTTGCACAATTGGCCCCGGCGGCGCTGGCTGTTTTGGCTTTGGAACTTGGGAAGATGACTCAAATTTTGATGCCAGAATTTGGGATGTTGGATCCTTAAAAAACGTTGGCACAATTAATACCGATGCGACCGGTCAGTCTTACCTGCCGGCTCTTGTAATACCCATTCCACTGATCGCGAGGGTTGAGGCGAACGCCTGCTCCCGATTAGCTGATCAGTTAAAAGAATTTGTAAACGACGACTAGTCTCGATCGTTGTAAGAGTTACTGGAGGCCCCATGCGCACACTTTTCAATATTCAAACGACTATTTGGCGATGTATTTCTTCCTTTCCCAAGGCCTCAATACGGGCATTTATAGGGGCGGCGTTGTTGCCTGCAATAGTGTCTTGTGCGATCAACCCTGCGACAGGCGGTGCCAACCTAGTCTTGATGACTGAGAATCGAGAAAAGGAAATCGGTAAAGAAGAACATGAAAAAGTCCTAGCCAGTATGCCACTGTACAATGATGAAGCACTGCAGGCTTATATAGAAAAAGTAGGTAACAAAGTGGCTGCCGCTAGTGACCGGCCAGATTTAGAGTATACCTTCACCATTATCGATAGCCCTGAAATAAACGCGTTCGCCTTGCCAGGAGGCTATGTGTACGTTAATCGGGGTCTGTTGACCTTTATGAATTCTGAAGCCGATCTCGCAGCCGTGCTGGGTCATGAAATTGGCCACATAACCGCTCGTCACGGAGTCCAGCAACAAGCCCGAACTGCCGTGGCACGCACTGCAGCCCAAGTGGGCGGATTTGTGACAGCGGTAGCCACGAGAAGCAGTTATGTTGGCAGCCAGATTAGTCAGGTAGCATCTATCTGGGCGCAGACAGGGTTAAGTGGTTATGGCCGCGAGGACGAACTAGAGGCTGACAGCTTGGGCGCTGAATACATTCGAGAGGCAGGTTATGACGCAACCGCTATGATTAATGTAGTGACGGTGCTGAAGAACCAAGAAGACTTTAGCAAACAAATCAACAATGGCTCGGGCGGTTACCATGGCTTATTCGCAAGTCACCCTCGTAACGATACCCGTTTGCAGGAGGCTATTGCCTCGGTTGCAGCATTGGG
>JBLGBD010000124.1:0-10023 GCA_047617585.1 Pseudohongiellaceae bacterium
AGTTAATAAATCGGGCCGGAGCAGTGCCCACGCTTGTTAATGGTCTTTGCGGGCCTTCAAATCATCGGGCTACTGCTCCCGTAACTAGCTGGTTACGGGATTCAATTTAACTAAAGAGTCAATAACAGGGAAATTTGACCATACAATTAAATCAAAAAGGTCGTGCGTTGCGCGCCTATTATTCAGAGCGTTATGTGTTTCGAAACGTTCAACCTATTGAGCGCACTGAAGCATTTAGGGTGCTGGCAAATAAGTTATAGTTCCAGCCAAATCTGTATTATCTATCAGTTGAAAACGACTCTCGCTTCCCTGTCGCCTCGCAGAAGCAAACGGCGCATATTCCGGGTCGCTAGTGAATGATTCTGCCGCCTTGGCATCAGGAAACTCCAGCAATGCGATCAACGATGTATCCAGCGGCTCTCCCTCCAAAACCTTTACATTCCCGCTCCTAGCTAAATATTTACCACCATGTTTATGTACAATATTGTGAACATTAGCAGCATAATCAGGAATCCAACTATCATCAGAAATTTTAATGTCAGCTATTAAGAAAACGCTCATTGACTCAATCCTCTCTTCCGTTTACTAATTTAAAGTGTGGTCAGAACGCCTAAGATAGACAAATACGCATTGCCAGACTAGTACTAAAACTGTACTAGCCCCACTAGAGGATTGTTGTTAGCATCTTTCCAGCTATCATCAGAGAATGAATCATGCATCAATCTGGATACAATCAATTCTGCCCGGTGGCTATGGCGGCTGAGGTGTTATGCACACGTTGGACTATGGTCTTATTGCGTGAGCTAGTCGCGGGAACAACTCGATTCAACGAACTCAGGCGCGGCGTGCCGAAAATGTCGCCAAGCCTACTTTCCAAGCGATTAGTAGAACTAGAAAGTGCGGGGATTGTAGAGCGAAAGTCACCTGAATCAGGAACTGGCTCAAACGAATATTACCTCACCCCTGCGGGAAAGGACCTTCAACATGTAGTTGAGGCAATCGGCATGTGGGGACAGAAATGGGTTACTGCAGAAGCGTCGCTAGAAAATTTGGATCCATCACTTCTTATGTGGGATATGCGAAGAAATTTGAATCCATCGCCACTACCCGAAAATGGCGCAGTCATTCAATTTAGTTTTACAGATTTGCCACAGTCCAAACAGCACTGGTGGTTAATCGTCGAGCATGGAGGTGAAGTCGACCTCTGTTGGTCAGACCCTGGCAGAGAAATTGATTTGCTAGTATGTACTGACATAAGAACAATGACGTCAATCTGGATGGGCATGACTTCGGTACTAAAAGAGAAAAACAAAGTCCTATTCAAGGGCAGTAATTCCATCGCCAACAAAATGCAAAAATGGTTGGGACTAAGTCCTTTCGCTACACAGGAAAAATTGGCTCTTAAGTGACTAGTTCGAAAACTAGTAGGGAATTTTACCTAGTTTGTAACATTAACAGGAAGACGTTTATAGAATTAACAAATTTTATTTTGGAATAGTACAAGAGTACAACCGAAATCGAGATATGCACAGAATTGACCCAACACATAACCATCAAGTCAAAAAGGAGAGAAATCAATTAAGACATCAAAGATCAACGTCGATTTATATTTTGCTTGTACTGTCATGTTCGGATGGACTGCTTTTACTTGGATTACATTCTTAATCAGAGACCTTCGGCCAGGCGAAAGCGAATCAACCATGATAATCGGAATACCATATTTAACTATCACTTGTATTGCCTTGTTGGCTGCTGCAACTCGTCAATCTTTCTTCTTGCTGGCGGCATCAAGTGCATATTTATTTTTGGCTGCGTTTTTTATGTTCGCTACAGAATACTGGTCATTTTGGACACAGTCTAATGTTGTCATCAGTTTCCTATGCCTTTTGTTGTCTGCATACTTGTTTGCTAAGGGCGAAAATAGTTTCGCACAAGTGGACAGCTAATATTCAAAAAGAAAGCAGCGCTGCGCGACTGCTCCTCTTATTAAGGGAATCGTAGTATGAGTGATATTCAAGGCAAATGCCTTTGTGAGCAGGTTAAGTATGAGATCGATGGTGAACTTGGTCCAATATTTAATTGCCACTGCTCAAAATGTCGCAGATGGCATGCTGCGGCGTTTCGCACAAGAGCCTCCGTCCAGAAAGATCAGTTCAAATGGCTGTCGGGAGAGGAATGCCTGAGCAAATTTAAATTATCACAAAACGCTACAAGGTATTTTTGCAGCAATTGCGGCTCTCCGCTTATAACTAGTTATGAAGAGACGCCTGAAGTTTACGGAATTGCGCTCGGTCCTTTGGAAGGAAACATTCCTAATAAAGTAGAAGCTCATATTTTTGTTGGGTCCAAGGCAGGATGGTACGAGATTTGTGATTCTATTCCACAGTATGATGAGTGGCCTGGCACAGAATCGAAAGTCAGAGAATCGAGCACATAACCTATCTATAAAAAGGGTAACTTCATACTACCGGGCGCAAGACCGCGACTCGCTCGCGCTCATCCAACCACAGCCGACCAACTGGCACAGTTTCTCGGCGTTTCCTGCCCTGAATTAAATCGAATACGTCGCCATTGCGGCCAAGCAGCTGCAGCGGAACCCCGGCTGCCTTGGCAATTTTTGCATTGCTTTGCATATGCCTGTCCTCGCCGTGTACTGGAATGGCGATTCTAGGTTTCACCCATTCATACATCTGCCGCAGCTCATCGGCACAGGGATGGCCGGTAGCATGGATAGGCCTCGCGCTGGTATGGGCTTGAGTGACTTTTATGCCTCGAGTCTCAAAGGCATTTACTAATTTAGCCACGTCTAGCTCATTGCCTGGAATTGTTTTGGCGCTAAATACCACATGATCACCCGCCGACAGGTTGATATCTGGGTGTGTGTCCATGGCCAAACGCTGCAGCGCTGCCCTGGTTTCGCCTTGGCTGCCGGTAGCAATAAGTAGCATTTCTCGGGGCAGTAGATAGCCCAAATTAAAGCTGTCAACTACCTCGAAATTTTCATTCAAGTACCCTGCCATTTTTGCGCTTTGTACCATTGCCTCCATAGAGCGGCCTAGTAAACCGAGGTATCTGCCGGCCACTTTAGCCACATTGCCTAGGGTTTGCATTCTAGCCACATTGCTGGAGAAACAGCCCACCACTACTCTGCCTTCTGAGTCTTTAACCGCGTCTAAAAGCCCAGAGAACAATTCTGATTCAGAATAAGAACTCCCGCTTACTGTTGCGTTGGTCGAATCGCAGACGATGGCATCAACACCCAAGGCACCGATGCGTCGGTAGGTATCAGGTTTGATCGGTTCACCCACTATGGGCGCGCTGTCAATTTTCCAGTCGGCGGTGTGTAGGACCGAGCCAATCGCGGTGCGAATAAGCAGCGCATTGGTTTCAGGGGTTGAATGAGTAATAGGAACCCAGGTCACAGTGAACGGCCCTAGCTCCAGGGTGTCCCCTTCACTGACTGTGATGATCGGTGCAGCAATGCCTTTTTGCCTTAATTTTCTGAGCAACACATTGCGAGTGAAGGGCGTTGTGTAAATAGGACAGCCGAACTGCTCCCACAAATGAGCGATTGCACCTATATGATCTTCATGGGCATGGGTTGCGATAATACCCACCAATGCCTCACTCCGATTACTAATGAAACTTGGATCAGGCATTTCTACCCGATTGCCGGTCGCCGCAGGATTATCATCTTTCTCAAATGTTATGCCGCAATCTACCATCAGCCACTTACCCCCGTGACCGAACAAATTTAAATTCATGCCTATCTCGCCGCAGCCGCCGAGGGGGACAAAAACAAAATCTTTGTAGCTAGGGTTCATGTGTCTTCTGCGCGGTTAAGAAAATTAAAGATAACGCCCAGCCAGCTCTATCCAAACTGGCAGCATTAAAAAAGCAACAAGGGTTTGTGTGGTAATGATATTGGCCATAAGACCTTCATTGCCGCCTAGCTGCCGCGCCAGGATGTAGGCCGAAGGTGGCGCAGGCAGCGCCGCCAGAAGCACTAGCACCGTGGCAAGCAGAGTTTCTAGCTCCAGTACAATGCAGGCCAACATCACCAACCCTGGCAGGATCACCAGCTTGTTCAAACTAGCTATCGCCAGCTGCCAGCTTTGCTCGCCTATGCTAATAAAGCGGATGCCTGCGCCCACCGCCAGCAGCCCTAGGGGTAAAGCGGGTTGACTTAAAATTTCTAGCAGGGATCTTGCCAAATCAGGAAGATTAAAATTGCTATAGCTCAGCGATAGTCCAATCATGCACGCAAGCACCAGAGGGTTGCTTACCACCGACCCCACGATTATATAGGTCCGCTTGGGCCCTGACTCTCCCTTCAAACTAAGAGAAATCACGCTCAGTATATTGACCATTGGTACATACACCGCCAAACACAGGGCAGCGGCGGCTAGGCCGCGACTACCGTACAAACCATCTATGATGGCGAGGCCAATGTAGGTGTTAAAACGAATGCTGCCTTGGTAGACCGAACTCATACTAGCAAGGTCGCGGGCAATAAATTCTCTAAGGCCTACTATCAAGATGGTTAAAATCGCCAATGCTGCCACAACAACCGTTGCTATGCTGACCAGCTCATCCCAGTCGAAATTTGAATCAGCCAACCTGAGAATTAACAGTGATGGGAAAAAAATATAGTAAGTGAAACGCTCAATCTCAAACCAACCCGCAGGTGAAGACACAGGTAGGCGGCTTAAGCCGAAACCAATCAAAATAATGCCAAAAATTGGCAGGAGGGCTGGTAAAATCATGGCGGCAGTCTAACTGTAGGTCCTTGCTAATACCAGCGCGACGCCAATGGATTGATTAAATTTTCGCCGGCTTATTTCCTCCTAGTTTCCTCCCGATAGTATTAACGCAAGGATTTATGCTAGTTTCACAATTACATCAATTTTTCAGCATCGGAGATGCCGTTTTGAGCCGCCTTAAATACCTACTTTTTACCTGTATCGCTTTGTCGTTTGTGTGCTCAAGCTATGCCCAAACTACAATGACTGCTGCTGGCATTGTCTTGGATGCCCCTTGGAAGCGTCAAGTTTACGAATTTGCAGCAGAAAACCTTAAGCACAGCGCGTGGGGACTACAGCACTATGAGCGCAATTATTTAATGGCAGAAGAACTGGCACGCCTAGAGGCCCTCAAAATTGACCACGACGTATTATTTGCCGCCGCCTTCTTGCACGACATGGGCGTGTTCGAGCCTTATGTGGTGGCCGATGCAGAGCACTCGCAAACCGCGGCTGAAAACATTGAGAGTGTATTGGGGCCCACCGGCTTCCCCATGGCTAAACTGGAAGCGGTCAAAACGGTTATTCTTGCTCACATGTATTATGCCCAGGTACCAGATGACCCCACCGCTCAAGTCCATCACGACGCCGACACCTTAGATTTTCTTGGCACCATCGGGGTAACTCGAATTCTGTCACTAACCAACCGCCACCCTTGGGCCGAGGATTTACAAACAGCCGTTGCTACTTTGCAAAACTTTGCCGAACAGTTGCCGCCTACGTTAATTACCGATACCGCGAAGCAGTACGGCAAGATGCGAGTATTGGAAATGAAAGCGTTCACCACTACTATCTTGTCGCAAAGCAAAGATGGCAAAGCACTGTAATAATTTCTGCGCTTAGGCTTATCGAAGGAGAAGCCCTCCGCCGCACCAGAAACTTTGACATATCGCCACCTAGGAGAAAACAATGGCTCGCCTTTTAACGTTGTTAGTTTTACTCATGCCAGCTTGCCTTTTTGCGCAGCTGTCCCCCGCTGAAACCAAACTTGCGCGCTATATCGATGATCACCATATTGAAGCGATAGCCCTATTAGAAAAAGTGGTGAACATTAACAGTGGCACCCAAAATTTTGCCGGCGTGAAGGCGGTCGGCGATATTTTTGCTGCAGAATTCGCGGCCCTCGGCATGGACACGCAGTGGATCGATGGGGCCACTTGGGACAGAGCCGGTCACTTAGTCGCAACATCTTTGAATAGCAACAGCAGCGCGCCACATCTATTGCTGATAGGACATCTTGACACCGTATTCCAAAGCGATAGCCCGTTCCAAACCTACGAGTACCTAGGCAACAATATCGCCAAAGGTCCTGGGGTTGCTGATATGAAGGGTGGCGATGTGATTATTCTGCAGGCGCTGGCGGCGCTGAAATCAGCTGGCCTGTTGGACACAATGAATGTCACGGTGTATATGACCGGCGATGAAGAATCCAGCGGCAACCAGACCCTCGCTCGCGCGCATATGCAGGCGGCAGCTGTGGAGGCTGATATTGCTCTGGGTTTTGAGAACGGCGATGGCAATCCAGCCACTGCAATACCCGCACGCAGAGGCTTTGCCAGTTGGGAACTTCGGGTAACAGGCAACGCCGCTCATTCATCACAAATCTTTCAGCCTGAAGTTGGCGCCGGCGCAATTTTCGAGATCAGCCGCATACTCAACCAGTTTTATGACGAACTCAGCGGCCAGCAATACCTAACCTTCAACCCCGGGGTAATTATGGGCGGCACGGAGTTAAACCTAGACAGCGATGAGGGCCGCGGCACTGCCTTCGGCTTGACCAACGTCGTGCCACAGCAAGCCATCGCTCGCGGCGACCTGAGGATGATTTCTAAAGACCAAACCGCCAACGCCAAAGCCGCAATGGAGCGGATCGTCAGCGAAAACCTGCCGCTCACAGGTGCTGAGTTTGTTTTCGATCAAGGCATGCCGCCCTTTCCCGATTCAGCAGGCAACCGCCGTCTACTTCAGCTGTTTAGCCAAACCAGCCAAGACTTAGGTTTTGGCGAGGTCACAGCCGTAGACCCAAGCCGCGCCGGCGCTGCTGATATCTCCTATGTTGGCGACTTCGTAGAGATGGCCATAGATGGTTTGGGCATGGGCGGCGCTAACGATCACACCATCAATGAAACTGGAGATTTGGAATCCATGCGAATACAGGCCAAGCGAGCTGCAGTCTTACTGCATCGGCTCTCTACTAAAGAGCTGTAAACGCAGCTTGGTGAGCAAACAATTATCACAAGTCCAACGGCACGGAGAGAGAACATGGAATATCTGGTTACCGCGTTTGATGACACTGACGAGAACGCCCTACAGCGGCGAATGGCGGCTCGCGCCGCTCACCTAGAAAGCGCCGATCAGCTAAAAGCGGCTGGCAAAATAATTGCGGGCGGCGCTATTTTAGACGATGACAATAAGATGATTGGTTCAACTCTCTACGTGAACTTCGCAACGCGAGAAGAGCTCAACCAGTGGCTACAGAATGATCCTTACGTCATCCAGGGGGTTTGGAAGGATGTGAATGTTTTGCCGATTAAACTTGCCGTGAAACCTTAGTCTGCTTTATTTTTAACCCCAGCTAGCAACAAGCGATTGGGGAAACTATCAAAATAAAAAAGGCGATTACAAATCGCCTTTTCTTCGTTCAAAATTTCTCTGACGGCGTTACTGCCCTTCAGGTAAAAACTCCATCTTCAACCCGACGGCTGTACCGGATTGAAACCCTTGCCAATAGCTGTGGTCAGCGTTTTCTTGACCGCTAGAAACAGAATACTTGCCATCAGCCCCATCGGGTATGAGGTTCAGAAACTTCATTTTGGATTCATCACCTTTGAGGTAGTAATCAAAATACGCCGTCACAAAGTGATCCATAATGTTATTCATTCTCACTGTATCCCACACGGGGTCGGTGTAGTGTGAGGCGCCCATGGTGTCTTCATTGTTCAAAATTTCATGAGGCAGTGGGTATGGCGCGGCTGCATTGTGGCCGGCGTTCTTAAAGGTCAGCATGTAGCGATCGCTTTTCTTTGCATGCTCATAAATAGCCCGCGGCCCATTCTCATAGCCAGCGACAGTATCAGCATCGCCAGCTATATAAAGCGCAGGCACGGAGATTTCCGCCAAATCTTTCTCGGTCCAGAAATTGGCATTCATGCCCCAGGGCGCAACTGCAACACCTGCCTTAATCCGGCTATCTAAATTCGACCGGTAGTCAGGATTGCTGGTGCCGTGCTGTTTCAGCAAATCGTTTGGTGGCGCCATAAATGCGGAGATAATGCTGTCGGTATAGCCCCCGCCCAGGTTGTTCACTAAGCCGTAACCTCCCATGGAATAACCCACAACACCGGTCATTTGATCATCGACCAGCCCAAACAGAAAATGATTGGCATCTTGGCCAAAACCCGCCATGGAGTTAAGCACAAAACGCTGATCTAAGGGTCTATTGTAAAGGGTGCTAGAAAAGGCTTGCTGATCGTCATAGGTACTGTCGGTGTGATCGATAGATGCCACCACATAGCCTTTGCTGGCAAGGTTTTCACCTAAATGACTTAGCAGATACCGATTGCCGGGGTAGCCGTGGGAAATGATTACCAGAGGAAATTTGCCGTCGCTGGTTACCGCAGCCGCGTCTCTCACGGCTTTGCCTTGGAGTGTCGCAACTATGTCAGGATTTCTGGTAATCGCTTGGTACTCACCGCCTGGTGTTTGGCCGCTGCTTAACGCGGCGGGATACCAGATCTCTAAGGTAAGCGCGCGATCGTAGTGGGCTGTCTCACCGCCTTTGGCGGTGTTCAAGATATCTATGCGGCCGCTGTCGATCACGGTGGTGGTGCGAACACCGATGTCATAACTGCCAAAGTTAGCCAGTTCAGGGGCATCGGGACGGATGATATCGATTCGATTCACTTGTGCTACAACAGATAGGGAAAAAACTACGGGGATTAAACCCCATGCCAGCCGGATCATTTTCGATTCCTCTTCTAAAAAATTTTGCATGCCCGCTCAGGGCATGCAGCAAAACCTGGATAGAAGGTTAAGGCTTTTATCTAGAGTAAGCCAGCTCTCTCTCCTCGGCAGTATCAGTATGGCCGGCAAAATCCGCCAGAATCAAATACAGGGCAGGCACCAGAAACATAGTGATAAATGTCGCAAATAACACGCCGAATGACAGTGAAATTGCCATTGGTACAATGAAGAACGTTGCCGGGTTGGCAGTCACCATTAAAGGCACCAAACCAATAAACGTAGTGACGGAGGTAAGGAAGATAGGCCGAAATCGCATCATACCTGCGCGGGAGACGGCATCCACCATGCCCACACCTTCTTCCCTTAACCGATTAATAGTGATTACCAACACCAGGCTCGCATTCACCACCACACCAGAAAGCGCAATGATGCCGAGAATCGAGAAGAACACTAAATCGGCGCCCATAATGAAGTGGCCGAAAATAGCGCCGATAGCACCGAAGGGGATCACACTCATAATAATCAGTGGCTGCGCATAAGACTTTAATGGAATCGCTAGCAGGGCAAAAATCACCAGCATAGCAATGGGGAAAGTTTGCAACAGCTCGCCAAAGGACTCGGCTTGGCGCTCACCCTCACCACCTACAACCAGTTCTACGTCCAGCTCCTCGGCCCACTGGGCTTGGTACTTCCGCGTTATCTCGCGGCGGATTTCTTCAGGAGTAATTACAGTCCTATCCACGTCGCCCACAACGGTAATGACCCGGCGCCCATCTTGACGCCGAATAGACGAATAGCTATTACCTAAGGAATAAGTCGCGATACTTAAGAACGGCACTTCAGCCCCCGAAGGCGTGCGAATCAAGAGGTCTTCCAAATTACCCAACGACTGCCTTTCCTCTTCTGGATAACGCACCATAACGCGGATATCGTCGGAGCCTCGCTGGATTCGTTGGGCTTCAGCACCAAAGAAAGCTTGTCTAACTTGGGTCGCAATATCGTTGAGGGTCAGGCCAAGGGTTTTGCCTTGATCTAGAATTTGAATTTGCACTTCCTGCTTTCCGGCACGAAATGAATCGGATACGTCGAACACACCCGGAAACTGCATAAGCTCTTCGCGCAGCTGAGTCGATGCCATTTTCAAGTTTTCTTCATCCCGCCCTTCTAAGCGAAAATTAATCGCTTCACCGGCAGAGAATGCGTCCGACACAAACGTCAGTTCTAAGGCGTCAGCAATAGTGCCAACCTTCTCGCGCCA
>JBLGBD010000125.1:0-9961 GCA_047617585.1 Pseudohongiellaceae bacterium
CAATTCACTAGCGGCACCAACATGGATGTTAATGTGGATGGCCACGCTCACAACAGCACCATGAAAATAATCGATGAGAATACCTACGAGACACGCACTGAAAATTGGAGTGCGGGTAAACTGGCTTCAGTAAGATACACCGTAATGAAGCGAGTGAACGAGTCTTAACACTAAGACCACAGCTTGAAAAAAAGGGCGTTTTTAGAACGCCCTTTTTTTTGGATTTTTTTAGAATTTTATTCGAAGCCCGATAAAAGCAGATCGCGGAGCTGCGGCCCCAAGAAATAAAGGGATCGTTAGGTCTTCAATAATAGGAACTTCTAACTCGCCTGGCTCCTCTCCTAGTAAACCGAAGGTTTCGAACTCACTATCAAACAGATTATCTACGCGTAAAAATGCTTCCAGATTGTCTCTTAGAACATAGCTGGCTCGCAGCGTACTCACTAGGTAACCTTCCACTGTGTCCAATTGATTGGATTCATCGCCACGAATATGTTGCTCGCTATTGCTGACGAAATCTAGGCCGACGCTTAATGCTGGAGTAATTTGATAGTCGGTGAGTAATTTGAACTGATGCTGTGGGATGCCAGGAATCCGATCGCCCCGCTCGATGCTGATTTCACCTTCCTCATCGGCGAAAGCATGATTTGGGCTTAAGGCAGTAAACTCTGATTCAAAAGTGGCGCGCACATAGCTATATGACGTCATCCAGCTAAGCTTGTCCCACTGCCCATTCAACTGCGATTCAAAACCGCTGCGCCGAGTTTTGTCTACATTGGCAAACAAGCCCGTGGAGCGACCTGTGGTCTGAAATAAAATATCGTCTTTACTAGTTGTGTAGTAAATGCCGGCCGAATACTCAAGCCCAGCAATAAAGCCGCGGCTACCGAATTCAAAACTTTCGGCAACCACATCATCCAACGGTGGGTCGGCAAGGAATGCGTTAGGTAGCCTACATTCAAAGTTCACATCTTCTGGATCTTCGCCGCGTTCAATAGCGAACTTAACCGCTAGATCAAATACACCTTCGTTGCAGGCTAGTTCTATCGGCGTAGGTGCGCGCGAAGACTCGCTATAAGAGCCATAGAGATTGTGATCTTCATTGAGCTGCCAGGTCAGGCCAACCGATGGGTTGAGCCGTGTAAATCGGTGACTACCATTGAGTTCAGGTCGTCTCCCGCTTAAATCTCTTAAGACCACATCGGTGCGATTACCTCGTGTGGAAATTGTTAGGGTTAGATCGTCCCTAAGGTCTAGAGTGTTGGTTAAATAGAAACTGGATGTTTCTGTTTCGGTATTGATCGAGGTGGCTTCTTCTTGAACAAAAACACCAGTGCCTAGGCCTGTGGTTAATCTTGTAACTGGATCTATCTTGGATAATTCCAATACCGAGTTAAAAATAGATTCCCCATTAAAGTAGGAGCCACCAAAAATTAACTGTCCATCAAAGCCAAAGAAGTTTCCCAATCGTGTCCATTGCAGGTCGACGCCGGTGCTTTCCTGAGTGCGGTTGCTCAAATTATTAATCGCCTCGTCAGTCAAAGAGCCGTTGCCAGACAGTTCACTCGACTCAAACGGGTTTAAATCGAACAGCTCCTCATTGGCAGTGGCCGCAGCGATATTCAGGAAAGACTCAAGCTCGGCGGCAGAATTGAATTGACCCTCGCAAACATCGTCATCATCGAAACCCAGCTCTTCAAGGTCGTCTTCTTCGAGACCTTCGAGAAGTGTTGGTAAACCGCCAAAATCACACACGGAAAATTCCGAGCCATCGCCGTTTATTGATTGGGTTTTGTTTTGGCGATAGTAGGCGTTAGCGGTGAAAGAAAGGCTTGAGCTGAAGGCGTGCCGGAAGTCCGCGGTAACCATATCCAACTCGTTAGCGGTTATGTCAGGGCCGGTAAAAATAGCCGCTCTATCAATTGCCAGCAGTTCAACTGGGGATGCACCATTGCCGGTTAAATTAGAATCGCCCCGCTGATAGCTGAGATTGGCAGAGCTTGCCTGTGCCTTCCAGCCGAGGCTGCCGAAAAAATTTAGGGCGTCAGATGCCGATTGGTCACGCCAGCCTTCTTCGTCGAAGAGCTCGATATTGCCATAGTAGGCAAAACTATTTTCGCCCCGGGTTGTGTTGGCGCCAGACTCAATATTGCTTGTTGTGCGACCAAATGAGCCGGTACTGACTTCAAACTTGTTTCCTTGAAAATTAAAGCCATCCTTCATTTGCATCACCAGCGAACCGCCTAAACTGTTCATGCCGAAAAGGGGGTTGGCACCGCCGCTTAAAGTGACAGAGTGAATTGCTGACTGTGGCAACAAATCCCAATTCACTGCGTCGCCAAGGGGCTCATTGATACGCGCGCCATTTTGATAAACCGCCAAGCCTTGGGCTAGGCCCAGCAGCGGTGAGGCGGTAAAGCCGCGGTACTGCAGGTCAGGCTGCAATGGATTGTTTTGGGCGTCATTTAATGAAACGCCAGAAAAGCCCCGTTTTAGGAAATCGGCAATACTCTGTGCATTCGCGCTTTGGAGGTCTTGAGCAGTGCTCGATTGCACGGGAAAGGGAATCTTTCGTCGGTCCAGCGCAGTCCCATTGGGAAGAATTCCCACAACCACAATTTCCTCAGTGACTTGGGCGTAGGCCAAGCTAGACCACAGCAAGTAAAGCAGGAGGCAGGCCACGACAAACACTATATTTCTGACAGGCAATTTCATAAATCCATCGATTTCTGTTAGTTTTTCTAATTGTAGCAAACCCGGCCAAGAGATTGGGAAAGGTTAGCTTTCCGAGTAACCTATTAATAGGGACACCGAACCTAACGCACGGTTTTGACGTGGCCACCTCGGGCAGGTAAATTGGTCAACTATTTGGGAGGCATAATTATGGCAACTGTATTGATAACCGGCGCTAACCGCGGCATAGGCTTAGAGTTTACCAAGCAGTATTTGGCGCGGGGAGAAACTGTAGTAGCCACTTGCCGAGATCCGCAAGCAGCGACTGAACTAATGGCTCTGACTGAAGGCGCCAGTCGGTTGACGGTACTGACTTTGGATGTGGCGAATGAGGCGTCTTTAGCCGGCTTTAGCGGACAGCTTGGGCAAACGCCAGTCGACATATTCGTCAACAATGCAGGTATCTACGGGCCCAGGTCCGGGTTTGGCGATTTGGATGAGGCACAGTGGGCACAGGTGTTTCAGGTTAACTCTAGTGCACCTCTTATCCTAACCCAGATCGTGATAGATAACCTGCGCGCTGGCAAGCTCAAGAAGATGGTTTTTCTGACCTCGAAAATGGGCTCTATTGGGGACAATCAGGGCGGCGGTTCCTATATTTACCGAAGCTCAAAAGCGGCCCTGAATGCGGCCGTGAAAAGCTTGTCCATTGACTTGGCAGATGAAGGGTTTTTGGTCGGCCTGCTGCACCCAGGTTGGGTAAGAACGGACATGGGTGGCCCCAACGGTTTGATTGACGCCACCACCAGTGTCAGCGGGCTTACTAAAGTGATTGATGAGCTAGGGGCCGATAACACGGGCAGCTTTTTCAACTATGACGGTAGCATTATTGTGTGGTGATGAGACTTAGCTAGCGAGACAAAGGTGATTAAGACAAAGGTCATGCTATGACGGTAATAGTGGCGAAAGACGACGGCAAAAAACCAGCGCATAACGCAAGCACTAGTCTAGTTGCTTAAGGCAATACGCTGTCAGTTTAGGAATGGCCAGCCGAGGCTAAGATCGAACCAGTAGCGTAAATGTGCTAACGTCATGACCCCTAAATCCCCACACCATCTGAGTCTTTTGGCGGCTTTTTCCTATGATGACACCCAAACCTTCGCTCTTTGTACACCTCGCTCTAGCGGCCTTATTAGCGGTTTTGCCGGGAGTAAGTTTCGGTCATGGCGGGGTGGCATTTAATGGGGATAACTGTGTCATAAACATTAATTTCCTGACTGCTCACTTCACCGTATTTCAGCCGGAAGGCAGAGGCGCTGAAGAGTATTGTGAGGATATACCCGATGTCGCACGCTCGGTCTTTGTGATGGAGTACCTCCATGATCTACTTGAAGAAATGGAGATAGACTTCAGAATAGTTAAGGACATAAATGACGTGGGCCAGTATGCAACTTGGGACGATATCTTAGACATCGTCGATCTGGAAGCCGCGACTGTCTACTATGAACCTCCTCGAGTTGAGCAGGGTGGTTTCTATACTGCTAGTTACGAATTCGAAGAACGCGGCACGTACATAGGCGTAGTTACAGCGCAGCACCCAACCGAAGACCGACACTACAATGCCGTATTTTACTTTCAAGTAGGTGGCGCAGATTATGGAACCTTGCCCCTATTTGCCGGAGTTCTGATACTGCTGCAGCTTGGTTACTGGCTTAGTAATGGTGGTTGGCAAAAACTTCAGCAGCGCCGCAAAGACAAAGCTGCTGCGCCATAAAAGGTGCAGTAAACTAGCGGCAATGTGGGTGGAGGTAGCACGGTTTGAAAGCACACCCGAAACCGTATTACCATTTCAGTCCTAAGGTTTTAAGCCGATAGGTTTAAGAGCGTTTGCTCTCTTGGTTATTTCTGATCCGGTGATTTTGCATGAATGCGAAGATTCTGAGATTGAATAAAGCAGGTATCCCGGTTAGCTGGCTAACTCGGGAAGAAACGGCCACCTTGTTAGTGAAGGAGCAGGTGATTTGGTCTCTTGGTGACACGGTCATGGAAATTCGCGGTGGCTACAATCGAGTGGGTATTCAATCCATTCTAAAGCTACCCAGCATCGTTGCCTGCGACGGCAAAGTGCACAGCGACAACTACGACCCTCCGCTGGAAAACAAATTTCTATTTCGCCGCGATAAAAATCTCTGCCTTTATTGTGGCGGTCAGTTTGTTGTGACAGAACTTTCAAGAGATCACGTGCAGCCAATCTCGAGAGGCGGGTTAGACGTCTGGACTAACGTGGTGACCTCATGCCGGCGCTGTAATAATCACAAAGCTGACCGAAATCCTGAAGAGGCTCGTATGCAGCTATTGGCGATTCCTTTTGTGCCCAATCAATATGAGTTTCTGTATCTATCCAATCACAATGTACTGGTGGACCAGATGGAATTTCTCAGCGCGCGATTTTCACGGCATATTCAGGTCTCCTAGGTCTCTCGCCCTTACTGGCAATAAACCAAGCTTGCCGCCTTGTTTCGGTGTAAGTATTTCGTGCTAAGATGCGGCTCCGTTTATACTAGTATCCACCTATTTTATGGCCTCTACTGTTCAAAACCCTCTAGCAGGATTTCTCCTGGCCTTAGTTGCTGCAGGCCTCTGGGGCATGCTGCCTATTGCTGTGAAAGAGCTGCTGGCTGGTATGGATGCGATTACCATCGTTTGGTACAGGTTTTTTGTGGCAGGTGTCATTCTTGGAAGTTGGCTTTTTGTGAAGAAGAAGCTGCCTCAAGTAGTTCATGTGACCCTAAAGATAAAGAGCTTTTTACTAATTGCAGCAATAGGCCTGTGCGCAAACTACTTTCTGTTTTCTCACAGTTTGAATTATGTGAACGGAGAAACTAGCGAGGCGGTTATTCAGCTGACAACCCTGTTTTTGATTTTGGGCGGAGTTATTTTCTACAAAGAACCTTTCGATCGCATTCAGAAACTGGGGACGTTTTTTATCCTTGCTGGGATGCTACTTTTTTTCAGTGATCGTTTGGGCGAAATTAGTGATCTTGGCAGCCAGCAGTCTATTGGTATTGCCATCGTTTTTGTGGCTGCAGTTACCTGGACCGTTTATGCGCTACTGCAAAAGCGCCTGCTTAATCACTTTTCATCGGTTCAGATTTTATTTTTAATCTACGTTTTTGCATCCATCGCTTTGCTACCGTTTATCTCGCCAAGTAAGCTGCTAGGCTTAAGCCAGTTTGAACTGGCGTTGTTAGTCTTTTGTTGTGCCAATACTGTCATCGCCTACGGCTGTTTTGCCGAGGCCTTGAATCTTTGGGATGCGTCTAAGGTCAGTGCTGTCTTAGCCTTGGCACCGCTGTTTACCATTTGTAGCCTTAAGTTAATCGTCTTTATTTCGCCTGACTATGCTTACTCAGATCGCCTAGCGCTGGTGTCAATTATAGGGGCATTGTTGCTGATCTTAGGGTCTGTCTTAGCCGCGCTTATGCCGGTGATTAAGCACAGGCTGCGCGCCCGCAGATCACCGGTTGTTGCCACTTTCGAATAGCGCTGGAGCGAGTGCGCTGAGTGATGCGTTGACAGGCATCGTGAAATACTAAAAACTGTAGCGATCGCTTCTAATAATAAACCGTTCCTAATAATAAAAGGGTAGATACAGCCATGTTTAACACCCAAGCTATTACTCGCTTTTTTAACTTAAGCATTCTTACGCTGATCTTTTGCAGCACCGCATTGGCTCAGGTCACTCGCATCGAAGTGACCGAGCAACACACGATTGAGGATCAGAACAGCAGCTTTAGCTATGAGTCAATTAGCGGGATAGCCTATTTCGCGATTGACCCGACTCATCCAAGCAACGAAGCAATCGCTGACATACAGTTTGCGCCCCTTAACTCTGCAGGCTTAGTGGAATTTGCCACTGACTTCAGGCTATTGCTGCCTTCAGCCAACATCGCCAGTGGCAGCCTGTTGTATAACGTCAATAACCGAGGTGGCAGCCAGTTTCCGCCAGAAGCTGGGCTTGAGCATCCTCTCAGCGGCTTAGGCTTCACTTATTTGGCGACCGGTTGGATCAATGAGCTTGCACCGGCTCAAGATCGCCTGCGTCTACACGCGCCTATTGTTCGAAACTCTGGCAGTCCGATTACTGGCGACGTGCGTTATGAGGTCACTGTGTCCAGTGCAACCAACGAGGCTGTCAATATTGCAGGCAGCAATCATCTGGCCTACACCCCAACCGAGGCAGGGCTGGCTAATGCAGCGCTTAGTCGCAGGCTCTATCAAACAGATCCTCGAGTGCCTGTTGAGCGCTCTAGTTTCTCACTGACTGTTTTGGAAGAGGCGGACAGCAATCAGCCTGTCGTTACCCTCGCGGTGGACGGCGGTTTTGAGCCAGGGGTTATTTATGAACTAATTTATGAAGCCAAGGACCCTGTGCTTGCAGGCGCCGGAATGGCCGGGATTAGAGACTTAGTCTCACTGCTTCGTTTTGGCGGCCAAGGGGCAGACCAAATTGATCTACTGGATGTCCCTGAGATAGAACACACGGTTGCTTGGGGCAATTCACAGAGTGGGCGCTTACTGCGTCAATTTATGTACGATGGGTTTAACGCTGACCTTGCGGGCCGGAAAGTGTTTGACGGTATTATTCCGGTGATTGCCGGCGCTGGCTACGGCATGTTCAATATGCGCTTCGCTATGCCTACGCGAACCAACGGGCAGCAGTCTAATTATCTCTACCCTAATGATTTGTTTCCGTTTACTTACGGTGAAAGCACCGACCCGTTCTCCGGCGCTGTGGACTCTGTGCTAAGCAGTGCCAGAGCCACCAATACGGTGCCGAAAGTGATGCACATTCAGACTTCCAATGAGTATTGGGTGCGCGCGGGCTCATTGCCTCACACCAATCCAGAGGGTACGCAAGATGCTGTTATTCCGGCTGAGGTTAGGTTTTACACCATAGGCGGTTCTCAGCACGGCTCTGGCAGCGGCCGCCCAAGAGCTGCGAGCTCAGGTCAGCTCCCAGCCAACCCAAACATGTGGTCGCCTTTCGCGGACTCATTGCTGGTGGCAATGGTTAACTGGGTCGCAAAGGGCATTGAGCCGCCGGCTTCGCGCTATCCCAAAATTGCCGATGGCTCATTGGTTGCATCTCACAATAATGCTCAAATTAACAATGCGGCATGGCACCCCATGGCAGGGATTAATCATCCAGCGGCTATTTATCAGCCAGCATATTCCGATTACGGAGACAACTGGCCCGCCAATAGAATAGTCAGTCGTCATCCGGATTATTCAGACTCCTTGTATACGGCGCTTGTACCCGTCGTGAATAGCGACAACAACGACTCGGCGGTAAGCACACTGTTGCCACCACTAACACAGGTGCCGCTTGCCACATTTGTACCGTGGAATTTGCGAGCTTTAGCAACTGGGGCTGGAAAGTCACTCGCAAGATTATCTGGTGGCTATATTCCGTTACCTGCAAATAAAGCCATTGCCTCGCAAGCTGGGGATTCGCGGAGTTCAATAGCGGAGCTTTACAGCTCTTTTGATGACTATCTTGCTCAGTATGAAGCGGTAACAGATGCGCTGATCGAAGACGGTTATTTGCTGCCTGGGTTTAAAGATACGCTTATGGGAATTGCTGAATCTAATGTGGGTGTTTTTGAGTGACTTAATAGTGGGTCATTTAGATCGAGTTTGGGTAGGGTAGCGTTGAGTTGCTACTCTTTCGGTGTTCAGCTCGGTGACTATTTTTCTTGCGAGCCTATCGCACTCGGCTTTTTTCAGCCGCTACGGAACTCGGCTTCGCCTCAGACACCCTTCGCTCTTACCTGAAAAAAGCCAAGCGCTCAATGCAGGCTCTGATTGCAAGTAAAACAGTCTCCAAGCTGAACCCCTAGCTTTAGTGGCCCTTCGGTTTCTGAGGTGCTTTTTTGTAGTTGAGTGGAATATAGTTGAGCGGATTGTAGTTTAGTTGGGTATTGATCGAGTTTGGGTAAGGTTGAGTTGCTACTCTTTCGGTGTTCAGCTCGGTGACTATTTTTCTTGCGAGCCTATCGCACTCGGCTTTTTTCAGCCGCTACGGAACTCGGCTTCGCCTCAGACACCCTTCGCTCTTACCTGAAAAAAGCCAAGCGCTCAAAGCAGGCTCTGATTGCAAGTAAAACAGTCCCCAAGCTGAACCCCTAGCTTTGGTGGCCCTTCGGTTTCTGAGGTGCTTTTTTGTAGTTGAGTGGAATATAGTTGAGTGGAATATAGTTGAGCGGATTGTAGTTTAGTTGGGTATTGATCGAGTTTGGGTTGGGTTGGGTTGAGTTGCTACTCTTTCGGTGTTCAGCTCGGTGACTATTTTTCTTGCGAGGCTATCGCGCTCGGCTTTTTTCAGCCGCTACGGAACTCGGCTTTGCCTCAGACACCCTTCGCTCTTACCTGAAAAAAGCCAAGCGCTCAAAGCAGGCTCTGATTGCAAGTAAAACAGCCCCCAAGCTGAACTCCTAACTTCTTCGTATCTTTGAGCGCACTAAAACTTTCTTGTTTGGAATTAATCACCCTGCTTTGGTCTTCGGATTAAGCGAGGGGCAGTGGGGTAAGGGTATGCCTCGCCGCGCTCTTTGGGAAAGGGACGCGAAGCTCTATAGTTCGGCGTCGAGATGGAAGTTAGGGTTATTAAATATAAAAACCTAGGGCTACTTTTTCTTCCTAGCGAAGTCTATTGAACCAAGTACCCGTAAAGTGAAGATTGGCCATCTTCTGGGACAAAGTAGAGCATCAGGTTCCCATCTTCATTGAGCTCGGCATAGAACGGATTCTGAGTGAGCAAAGCGCCGCTGTCAGTAAATTGTGTGACTGGCAATTGGAATTCAGGCTGCATTGAGCGTAGATCGATCACATCTATTCCGCCTAGTTTGAAGCTAGCATTCGAAGAATCACGGTAACTGCTTAGGCCGCTGCACAGAAGTTTGCCGCCTGTTAGGTACTGGCAGTCTTGATAGTCGATATAGTGACTGGGGTTCAGCCTCATATTGGCTAGGGCATTGGCATAATCACCGCCGTTGCCCTGCCAAGAATATAGCCGGCGGGAACCCCAGCTTAAGGCGTGTAAAGTATCTTTTTCAGGATCGCGTGCTATCGCTCCAAGGTGATCATCGAAACGCAGTACCTCGTGACTTGCCAGGGTGTTTGGGTCAACCCTGTAGATTATTGAACGGCTGTTGGGACGATACTCTGCCACGGATACCCACGCAGATTCGCCATCAAAATCTATGCCGCCTGGGTGATAGATTGT
>JBLGBD010000126.1:0-9804 GCA_047617585.1 Pseudohongiellaceae bacterium
CCGTCCGCCGCTCGACGCCTGGGAGCAAGCTCCCTTCGTTTCCGCTCGACTTGCATGTGTTAAGCCTGCCGCCAGCGTTCAATCTGAGCCATGATCAAACTCTTCAGTTTAATCTTGCAAGTGCTATTCGTTTTACTACAGCAAGTTAGAAACTCACTAAAACAAACAACACCCAAATAGTGCTCAAAATTAACAACTACTAGATTTTGGTTCTACTCAACTCACAACCCGAAAGTTACAAGCTCATAAAACCTAAGCTTAAATTTATAAATAAATTAACGCAGTTGCTCACCTTGAAATACCTCTTCATCGAAGGAAAATCCTAAGACTTGGAGGCTAGTTTAATTGATATCAAACCTTCCTCGGCAAGCACCCACCTCTATTACTTGATCGAATTTTTAAAGAACTATCCCTGAGTCATCTGACTCGAGGGAGGCGTATTATACGCCCGAAAGTTGTTTTTACAAGAAAATAAAAGACGATTTTGTAAACTATTTTGAATAAACCATCTTTTGGCGAAAAAACGCCGATTCTATTGGCCTGCAGCCCACTTCCAAACCGCTAACTTGACCAAACTAAAGAGTTTTTATCTCTTCAATCCACAAAATTACAACATGACAAGGCATTGTCTACACCTATCGCACATTAAGTCGTATCACCGATGCAGCTATTTCAATCAACTGCGCTGCTTCCAAAGACTCGCCGATAAGGCTGCGGGGCCGGCTCACGGGGTACCACCGTAATTGCTTCGACCCCTAGGTATTCACAGGCTGTCGAAGCGGTTACCCCAACACCTAGGCGCTCCTAGGCACAAATTTCTAACGACTATTAGCTAGCTGGCTTACATATAGCCTTGTTCACGAGACCAACTTTACCAAATGAAAGAGCTTTTTGCCTCTGCGCAGCACGAAAAAGCTGCCCGAAAGCGCACTAGCGGCGCTTAGAGAAAATTCAGCCGCATCAACTACGTCCCCATTTACACTGACAGCACCATTACCAAGGAACTCACGGGCCATCTTATTAGACTTAGCCAACTCGGTTTTGACTAGCACATCGACAATGCCGCCCTCGGCCGCAGGGATGGCCGTGCAGGGCAATCCATCCATTTCCAATTGCTTTAGATCATCCAGCGTTAAACTGGAAAGCTTGCCAGAGAATAGCGCTTCACTAATGCGCACTGCAGCTGCCAGGCCGTCACGGCCATGGACTAGCTCCGTCACTTCTCGGGCCAAAATACCCTGAGCCTCCGGTTTGGCCTGGGCCGCTTCGTCGCTGGCCTGAATCTGATTCATCTGTTCAATACTTAAAAAAGTAAAGTAGCGCAGAAATTTGTACACATCCGCATCAGCGGTGTTGAGCCAAAATTGGTAAAAGGCGTAGGGCGAGGTCTTGGTCGGGCTAATCCAAATGGTGCCAGATTCTGTCTTGCCAAACTTAGAGCCATCGGCTTTGGTCACCAAGGGCAACGTCGCGCCAAATACCTGCTGATTGTTCATACGGCGGGTAAGGTCGATACCCCCAGTGATATTACCCCACTGGTCCGACCCCCCTATCTGCAATGTGCAGCCATACTGCTTGTTGAGCTGGGCAAAGTCGTACGACTGCAAAATCATATAGCTGAATTCGGTGAAAGAGATGCCTTCCCCTTCTCGCTCTATACGCTGCTTTACCGACTCTTTTTGCACCATGGCGTTCACTGAAAAGTGTTTGCCCACGTCCCGCAGAAAGTCCAATACGCTGAAATCTCGGGTCCAATCTAGGTTATTCACCAATTTTGCTGGGTTAGAGCCGCTATCAAAGTCCAAAAACTGACTCAACTGCGGTTTTAGGCGCTCAACCCACTCGGACACCACGTCAGCGGTATTCAAGGCCCGCTCCGCCGACTTAAAGCTTGGATCGCCAATCAAACCAGTAGCGCCACCTACCAAGGCTATTGGCGTATGCCCTGCCATTTGAAATCGTTTTAGAGCCAGTAAGGGCACCAAGCTGCCTATATGCAGACTCTCGGCAGTAGGATCAAAGCCACAGTAGAGGGTTCGCTTGGCGCTTGCCAAGTGAGCTTTCAGCTCTTCCCCGCCGGCGAGCTGTGAAATTAGCTGCCGGCCCTCCAAATTACTGATTATGTCAGGGTTACTCATGATTTATTCTCGATTGAGACGGCCGTAACTAAATTGAACAAATAACCGTAAATTCATCACAAAACTAAGAAAATTCCTCACATTGCCGACCCACTCAGAAGTAAAGTAAGTTTTAATGCCGTGAAAAGGACGCAGATTCTACACGAGTTAATAAAAGAGTGTGAAGGATTGAACTATTTAATAGTCTGGGAATCTTATAGTCTATTGCTATAATCCCGCAGCTTTTTAGCTGCAACTGCCATTAGGGGCAAGTGAAACATAATAAGATGACTCAATTAGAATCTATTAAATTCTTTATCGGAAAATACTACCCCCGCGAATACCTATACGCCACTGGGGGACTTGCCGGCCTATTTGTGCTGATTCTATTAATACCCAATGGGGATGGGGTGGCAGCTGCCCCCAAAAAGACCCAGCTAGAGGTACCAATCACAATCAACCGTGTGGGGCAGGTTAAATCAGTCGCCGCCTCGGAAAAGCTAGACCCAGCCATTACTCTTTCTGATTTTGTAGTACAACAAACCCCTTTAGCACCAATAATAGAAGACACTATCTCCATGCCTACCTGGCGCAACGTAGAAGTGAAGCAAGGAGATAACTTATCTGCCATCTTCTCCAAGGTTGGCCTCAGCGACCAAGACCTCTTTAAGGTGCTAAACAGCAGTGATGAAGCCAAAGTGCTAAACCGGCTTTATCCAGGCTACAAATTAGATTTCATGATTCCCAATGCTGGCAAGTTGGAACAGCTAAGAATCCTTAAGTCACCGCTGGAAGGCTTTCTATTTACCCTCAATGATTCAGGCTATGCGGTTGAGCCTATCCTCAAAGAAGCACAAGTTCAGCACTCCTTTAAGGTAGGCACTATCTCTGACAGTCTTTTTATGGCGGGCCAGCGAGAAAAAATTCCCGCCATCCACATTATGGATATGGCCAATATCTTTGGCGGGGTGATTGACTTTATTCTTGACCCTCGAGCCGGTGATCAGTTCAGTATCCTCTACGAAGAAAAATACCTAGATGGCGAACACATAGGCAACGGCGAAATTCTTGCGACCCAGTTCGTCAACCAAGGCAAAACCTTCACTGCCGTGCGCTACATCGATGAAAACAATGAGGTGGGTTACTACAACCCGGAAGGCGAAAGCATGCGCAAAGCATTTTTGCGCAGCCCGTTGGATGTTTTTCGTATTAGCTCTAACTTTAACCCTAACCGGCGCCATCCGATTCTAAACACAATCCGCGCCCATAAGGGAACTGACTATGCCGCGCCAACCGGCACTGAGGTTCGCGCAACCAGCGATGGCAAAATCACTCGGGCATCACGCTATGGTTCGTTTGGCAACTTAGTCATCATCCAGCACAGCGGTGGGTTTGAAACTAAATATGCTCACCTGTCCAAGTATGGCAAAGGTATCAAGTCTGGCAAGCGAGTTAGGCAAGGCGACATTATTGGCTATGTCGGCTCAACCGGTGGCGCTACAGGGCCTCACCTGCACTATGAATTCTTGGTCAGTGGGGTGCACAAAAACCCACGCACAATCGTCGACAAACTGCCCCAGGCAGAGTCTATAGACCCAAGTGAATTAGATCAATTCAAGCTACAAACGACGGAGCTTCTCACTAAATTTACCGAGATGACAAGTTCCACTTTGCTGACTTTAAACCAGCCCGCCGCCGATTAATTCTTATGTCATCCTCAGATTTATATGTCGGACTAATCTCTGGCACCAGCGTTGATGGTGTCGATTGTGCATTGGTCCGATTCGAACAAGATCAACCCACTCTTCTTTGCTCGCACTTTAAACCCAGCCCCGATGAGCTGCGGCAGAAAGTATTGCAGATATGCTCCGGCGAAAAAATAGATCTATCCACCCTGGGTCAAATCGATATTGAGGTGGGGCGTTTCTTTGCTGAAGGGGTTAATGAACTCCTCGAAGAGTCTGGCACCAAACCAAAAAATGTCACTGCTATTGGCAGCCATGGCCAAACTTTCTGGCATCAGCCTACTGGGCTATATCCGTTTAGCATGCAGTTAGGTGACCCTAACTCCATTGCCTTTCACAGCGGCATCACCACAGTCGCCGACTTTCGCCGCATGGACATCGTAGCTGGGGGTCAAGGCGCACCTTTAGCCCCGCTTTTGCACCGCAATGTATTTCAAAGCAACGAAAGCTCTCGAGCCGTGGCCAACATCGGCGGTATTTCAAACCTGACCTGCCTGCCTGTTAACAGAAAAAGTGCAGCCTTTGATAGCGGCCCAGGCAATGTCTTGATGGATTATTGGATTGGTAAGCATCAGCAGCTGCGTTATGACGAGAATGGCCAATGGGCTGCAAGCGGCAAGGTTAACGGGCAGTTGTTAGAGAAGCTTCTCGATGAATCATACTTCTCCCTAAGCTACCCCAAAAGCACTGGGCGGGAGCTGTTTAATGGCGAATGGCTAGAGAGCAAATTGAGATCAGTGGCCCAGACAGATATCGCCGATGTGCAGGCGACCCTATTGGCGCTGACTGCAAAAACTATCGCGGCAGATTTAACCCGACTAATGGCCGCTGAGGCTCTCTATGTTTGCGGCGGTGGCGCTCACAATGGAGCGCTGATGACTGCGTTGCGAGCCGAATTGCCAGACACTGAGGTAACCTCGACTAAAGCTTTGGGCATTGACCCTGATTGGGTCGAGGCGATCGCATTTGCTTGGTTGGCACGAGAACGCATGGAAGGCCGGGCTATCGATACCAAACCTTTCACAGGTGCAATAGAGCCAATTATGCTGGGTGGGGTATATACCCCTAGATAAGCGTCTAGCTGACCCAGCAGCAAGACTCTATTTTAATTAGATTGAAAACGATGAACCGCAGCCACAGGTAGTAGTTGCAAGTGGGTTCTGCACGACAAAGCGAGACCCTTCCAAGCCTTCCATATAATCTACTCTGGAGCCCACCAAATACTGGTAACTCAATGGGTCTACCAAAAGGCTTGCGCCTTTGTTTTTGATTATAGTGTCGTCCTCACCAACTTCTTCATCGAATGAGAAGCCATACTGAAACCCAGAGCACCCTCCGCCGGTTACGAATACCCGTAACTTCAGGTTTGAATTGCCTTCTTCAGTGACTAGGCTTTGAACTTTCTTCGCCGCATTGTCAGTGAATGACATGATGACCGGTTCGACTGATTGAACTACTGACATAGATAGTCTCTGCTTAAAAGCTGCACAGCCCCAAGAATGAAATAATGGGCCTAGCGATAGCTGTTATTATCGGCATAACCCAGTAAAACAGTCAAGTATTGCTGTCAGATTAAGACCGTTTCCGGGCCAAGCGCCCTAGCTTTCTTGAAAACTCGCGCCTTCGAACGGCAACGCGGGTTTTTCAGCGCCGATACGTTTGGTTTCGGTCTGTTCCGCGCTGATATGCATGAGCTTGCCGTTCACTTCCGAACCCATCACCATTTCGATTAGATTGTAATAGACGTTGCCGACTACCGTGGCTTTAGCGGCCAATTCAATGTGTTTAGCTGATCGCACGTCCCCTTGCACGAGGCCGTTGATTACCACTGAAGGGACACAGATTTCACCTTCTACCGAACCCTTCTCAGCAACCCGAATTAGGGCGTTGGAATCTTCTTCGGCGTAGATGTTGCCTTTCACCTTCCCTTCAATTAACAGCTCGCCACTAAAATGGATATCGCCAACAATTTCAGTCGTGCGGGAAACTAACGTATGCGCTAGGCCTCCTGTCATTTTGCTCCCCTCGTCTGATTTACCAAACATGGACTATTCCCCTTCTACAACCCAGCTAAAATCTTGGTTGATGTTTTTTTCCACCGGCTCTTGTGACACAGCCGCAATTTGAACTCGCTCTGGCCGAAACCCCTCGGGTAACTGCAGCGAGCCCTCGATATTCTGAAAGTACTTAAATCGTAGCCTTATATCTAACTGCTCTTGTTCTTCTGACACTTGGCGCAGTGGAACAATGATCTGTTCATCCCCCTGCCGACCAACAATATTGACGTTAACAAAGCCGAGCAAAAACGTATCGCCGTCGGCATCGAGTTGCCGCAGCACCAGCTTGTAGCTGTAAACACCCGATGTATTTGTGGTGGCTATATCTAGCTGGCTAATGACAAGCCCAGTCTCACCGGTTTCGTCTGACACAACCTGGCGGTAATACACAATGTCTTGCTCTAACTGGGCTACCCGCTCCCTTAAGCTCATAATTGTAGTCTGAACTTCTTCGGTTGCACGCTGATCCATGACACTGGATCTATCGAGAATAGCCACTTGCCGCCGCAGCTCTGAGTTCTCTGTCTGAAATTTTCCCAAGTCTCGGCTCAAGTCACCGCGGCCGGCCAACTCCGATTCTTGGTTTTGCAAAGTGATGTAGTAGCCATAAAGAAAGCCACCCGCGGCGCTGCCGCCTACTCCCAAGAGCAACACCAAAGCCACAAGAAACCGCCGTGCAGGTCGATAAGGCACGACAATCATTCGTTCTTGTTTGCTTCCTTTTACTACATTTGGCACTCAGCTCTCTCCAAGCCTTAGGTTCTTTTCCAGTATTTTATTACTGTAGATGAAGATTACGGATTCAGCGCGATACCCATTAATCCTTTGGTTTCATCAAGACCTAACATCAGGTTCATGTTTTGTATTGCCTGCCCCGCGGCTCCTTTAACCAGATTATCTTCCGCGGCAAGGACTATAACAGTATTGGTTTGCTCTGAATATTGAACCGCAATAGAGCAGCGGTTGCTGCCTCGCACGTCTTTCGTCGCTGGCAGTTTACCCTGCGGCAGCACATCGACAAACGGCTCGTTAGCATAGCGGTCTTCAAAAATTGATTGCAACTCATCTAGTGTGATCTTGCACTCAGATTTGAGCGGCGCATAAAGCGTCGCCAATATGCCTCGCACCATAGGCGTTAAGTGAGGCACGAAGGTCAGGCCCACAGATTCTCCGGCAGCAATGCCCAGACCTTGGCAAATTTCAGGGTGGTGCCTATGGCCGCTTACGGCGTAGGCGCGAATCGATTCTGTGGCTTCGCACAGTAAATAGTCTTCTGTCGCTTTTCGCCCGGCACCACTCACACCTGACTTGGCGTCGGCTATTAGCCGGTTAGTTAGCACTAACTTATTTTCCAATAGCGGCAAAAAGCCCAGCTGAATCGCGGTGGGGTAACAGCCGGGCACTGCAACCAAATCGGCCTGCTTGATGGCTTCTCGGTTCACCTCTGGCAAACCATACACCGCTTTTGCAACCAGCTCGGGCGCGACATGTTTGGTGCTGTACCACTGCTCCCAAAGCGCAATATCCTTAATTCTGAAATCAGCAGACAGGTCGACGACTTTTGGGCCCGCCGCCAAAATCTGCGCCGCCGAGTGCATTGCAACCCCGTGGGGCGTAGCGAAAAACACCACATCGCATTGACTAAAGTCAGCCTCGGCCGGATCTTCAAACTTGAGATTTAAGTGACCTCGCAGACTGGGGAAGTAATCAGCAACGCCGACACCGCGCTGCTCTCTGGAAGTCACCAAACTAACCTGCACATCATCATGACCACACAAAAGCCTAAGCAGCTCTATGCCTGTATAGCCCGTTGCGCCAATTATCCCAGCTTTAATCACCTGTTACTCCCTATCAACACGCATGTTTGACAGCTCTAAAGAATCTAAATTCCAACGCGGCTCAAAACAATCGCTTCTTTTGTTGGGAGGCGTATCTTACACCGGAGACTCGATAATGCAATAAATGGGCGCATTTCATCACGTAAAATCAACGGCTTAGCTGCAAATTAAGCCTGTGTGAGCAGTGCTGTGTTTGCTACAATGCAGCCTCAACTGATTAGGACGTAATGAGGTTCCGATGCTTTGGGTCAAAGCCTTTCATATTATTTTTGTTATTTGCTGGTTTAGCGGTATTTTCTATTTGCCCAGGCTATTCGTCTATCACGCCATGAGTGAAGACCAGATTAGCAAAGACCGCTTTGTGATTATGGAGCGCAAATTATTTTGGGGAATCACCACCCCCTCCGCGGTTCTTACCCTCGCTCTAGGCACTTGGCTTTTAGTCGCCAACGCCAGCTACTTCTTGGCGTGGTGGTGGATGCACGCCAAATTAGGGCTGGTGGCATTGGTCGTGGTTTATCACTGCTACTGCTATTGGTATATGAAAAGGCTGAGAGAAGACTCGGCCGTACCAACCCATGTTTTTTTCCGCGTGTTTAATGAGCTACCGATCTTTCTTCTGATCGGAATCGTTATCCTAATTGTGGTTAAGCCCATCCTCGCCTGACCCTAAACCGCCTATTGTGATGCCAACTCGAGCTAATCAAATCTCCCTGCCGGCAAAACCCGTTGTTTTGTGTATTTCCGGCTTAGACCCAACCGGCGGAGCTGGCATTCAAGCCGACATCAAAACCCTGTTTAGCTTGGGCTGCCACGCTGCCCCAGTTGTATCAGTACTCACAGTACAAACCAGCGAAAACGTCAAAAGCCTAAGCCCAGTGGACGCCGATTTACTGATAGCCCAGGCCCAAGCGGTTTTAAAGGACATGGATGTTGCCTGTATCAAGCTAGGCTTGCTGCCCAGCTGTGACATTATCCGTGCAGTGCATAGCGTTCTGGGCCAAGCCTCTGGGATTCCTGTGGTACTTGACCCGGTATTAATTGCTGGCGGCGGCTTTGCTCTGAGCGACTCCAACACGACCGCGCTGATGCGCGAATTACTTTTGCCCTTGGTTACTGTCATCACGCCCAATAATTTACCTGGCAAACGCTAAACCAGGCGAGCAAGCTCGGAAAAGGCCGATGGTTTCCAAATCGGCACCTAAGCTGATCAAGGTAAATACAAACCTTATGCAACCAGATTCCTCACTAAAGCGTAATTGCCCAGTGAAACCGCCACGCCGCGGGCTTTATGGCATTACCGATGATGGTTTGTTGCCAGAGAACACTTTGTTGGCGGGCGTTAAGATGGCGTTAGATAACGGTCTTAGCCTGCTCCGATATCGAGCCAAACTGATTCTATCGCCACAGGCTGCCCTAAGTCTCAAGCAGCTGTTAGTTCTGTGCGAGGCCTACTGCGTGCCGCTTTTAATTAACGACAATCCACAGCTGTGCCTAGAAGTGGGTGCCCATGGGGCTCACTTAGGCCAGTCGGATGGCTCGGTGGCCAAAACCCGGCGCATGTTAGGCCACGACGCTATTATTGGTGTAACCTGCCACAGCAGTCTCGACAAAGCCTTGGCGGCACAACAAGAGTCGGCGGACTATGTGGCATTTGGACGGTTCTTGCCGTCACAGACTAAGCCCAGTGCAGCACCGGCAGACGTCAGTATTTTAGCAACTGCATGTTAAAAACTGACAATACCGATAGTTGCCATCGGCGGCATCAACGCGGAAAATGGCGGCCAACTTCTTGCAGCGGGAGCTAATTTTCTCGCGGTGATCAACGCCCTGTTTGGTAGCAGTGACATTCAAACCAATACGCAACAATTAGTGGCTCTGTTCAATAGCTAACAGAGCAAAATTCATTACTAAAGGCTAGCAAAGATGAACCATGAAAATTCCAGGAATTTGTATGACCTGGCGCTTCAATATATCCCCGGCGGCGTAAACTCTCCTGTTCGCGCCTTTAAAGGTGTCGGTGGCAACCCACTGTTTTTCAAAGGCG
>JBLGBD010000127.1:0-9788 GCA_047617585.1 Pseudohongiellaceae bacterium
TTCTGCAATCATCTCGACTTCGATACTGTGGTCCCAAGCAAGGTTAGTGCGCTGGGGCAAAATATCGTAGGCGTGCCACGAACCGTCATCGTCGATAATCGATAACAGGCCAGACATTTGCTCAATATCTTCCGGGAATCGGCGGTGCTGTTCTGTCTTAACTTGAAGCCGGTTGCCATCGAGCATCACTCTCCGCAGCGGTGCATATTTCATGATGCGGCGCTCGGTGGGGAAGAACCAGGCTTCGTCGGCATTATCGAAGACGCCATTCTGGCCTTGTATCATTACATTAACTTCACCGCCTAACGCGTTGAAATTAGAGACAAGATTGTGCTCACCTAAAGGGATTGGCGTTTGCGCTCTGGTTGTTGCAAAGAGCGCTTCAAGCTGCGGGTCGAACTGTGGCTGCGTATTCACCGGGAGAGACAGAGTAAATGTCGCATTGCCAGGAATGCAGATTTCTTCGCAGACCTGCCAATCTATTTTGGTGCTCACATCAAATCTGGAGCCTGCGTAGTCTGCCGGCACTGTAACTGGAATTGGCAACAGCACTTCACGCCCGTAGGTAAAGGTCACCAGCTCGCTGCCTAGAAATGGAGTCCACTTTGGGATAGGCCAAACGATATCACCTACCTCTGTACCATCGGGCAACACCCACTCGCTGGCCTGGGTTGCCAAGCCACTGTCGCCACCGAATTTCCAGTAGGTGTGCCAGTGGTCGATTGGGTCTAATCGAATTGCTAGCCACAAGGTTTCCCCCGGAACAACATTTAAGGTCTCTGAAACAAGCTCCACTTCTATTTGATCGGTTTTATGGACTTGCCCAAAGACACTGCTGGCAAAAAGAGATAATGCCAAACTAATCAGTATGTTGCGATGTTTATCTAACATAAATTATTCCAGTATTTGATGCTCGCATCATAGCGAGTAAACTGCTTTTTTGCTGCGCTTAAAGATAACAAATTTGCGTTTCGACTGCACTCACCGATAGAGCTCACAGCAGATACCAGACTAGCCCCTACACAATTCCTAGTTTGAGGTTCTGGCACACTGAACCGCTTAAGCATAAGACCCGAGTATTAGAGATTTCGTGCACCTCGCCGCCGATATAGCTAAATGGCATCATGCTTAACATTTTAAATGAAAAATCGGTTTAAGGGAGTCAAATAAAGCCTGCTAAACTATATGCCTGTTTAAGCGAACAGACTGCATGTCCGTTTAAATTGCTGCTTATCAGCCAATCATCCAAAACTCACCCGTCACGGTGCAGCAATGGAGAGTAAAACGTTATGGTATCCATTGAAGATCGCAAAGTTAATCCGACTCAACCCAGCAACTCGACGCTTAACGGCCTCGATAATGCGAGCGCACTGCTGTCTAAGCAGAAAATAACCCCTTCAAAACAAAAGCTAAAGCACGCGCACAAAGATCCTGACAAACCCCCTGCCCGGCTCGGCCAGTTAATTGATATCCTGGTTTAACTCATTTCAAGCATCAGCTGCAAAGCTAGTAGTAAGCTATTATGTGCTCCACCATCAATTGAGCACTTGTTACCCCGCGAAATTCGTTGATATCTAATCGGTAGGCCACCTCAATTTCCGTATGATTGGCACCAGGGAAATTGTCCTTGTCTACATTGAAAGCAATGGCATCAATGGTGTGCTGGGGATCAGTAAGCATCGCCAATACCAATTTTAGATGGTTAGTCCCTACCCTGCGCTGCTGCACGATGCTGAACCTACCGTCAAAAATTGGTTCAGGAAACTCTTGCCCCCAAGGTCCAGCGGCACCCAACTCAGTCGCGGTCCGCAGATTTAACTCAGCGGCGGCTAACTCACCGTCACTGAGTAAAATAGCCTGCAACTGCTCCGGCTTTAACTGCTGCTTCGCCTGGGCCGCAAATGCTTCGGAGAACTCACCCAGTCGTGATTTAACAAGACTTAGACCCGCAGCCATGGCATGGCCGCCAAATTTGGTGACAAGCCCAGGGTTTTGCGTCGCGACCGCATCTAATGCATCACGAATATGAAATCCCGCTATCGATCTCGCGGAGCCCTTTAACTCACCATCTTTGTCACCGCCAGAGACATCGGCAAACGCAATCACTGGGCGGTGATATTTTTCTTTAACGCGAGACGCCAAAATACCGACAACACCTTGGTGCCAGCGTTCGTCAAACAAAGTTAGGGCAGCAGGCAGGTCATCTTCCGCGAAATCGAGCTCATCCAGATAAGCAAACGCCTGATCGCGCATATCGGACTCGATCTGTTTCCGATCTTGATTCATGCTATCTAGTAAGAGTGCCAGCTGATGAGCTTCGCCTTCGGACTCCGCCAGCAGACACTCTATGCCTGTTGCCATGTCATCCAAGCGTCCAGCTGCATTCAACCGGGGACCAATACTGAAGCCTAAATCTGATGCTTTGAGACCGATCGCCTGCCGATTAGCAATTTTCAAAATTGCGGTAATCCCCTGCCGGCATTGCCCAACTCTAATACGTTTCAAACCTTCACTGACTAAAATTCGATTATTGCGATCAAGAGGCACCACATCGGCTACCGTTCCCAATGCCACCAAATCTAGAAGATCGGCCATATTAGGCTCAGCAAGCCCTTTCTCGGCAAACCAAGATTCATCTCGCAGTCGAGCTCGTAGCGCCAACATGGTATAAAAAATCACACCAACACCGGCGATACATTTGCTGGGAAACTCGCAGCCGACTTGATTTGGGTTCACGATGGCTTCCGCCGCCGGGGCTTGCCTGCCAGGAAGGTGGTGGTCGGTCACCAAAACTTTGATGCCTGCAGCTTGCGCAGCCGCCACGCCTTCAATCGAGGAGATTCCGTTATCGACAGTGATTATCAGATCAGGTTTTCGGGTCTTGGCTAGTTCGACAATTTCAGGAGTTAGGCCGTAGCCATATTCGAAGCGGTTTGGCACGATGTAATCTACATGGATCGCGCCAAAACTACGCAGCGCTTTCATAGCCAGCACGCAACTGGTGGCGCCATCGGCGTCGAAGTCAGACACAATCAAAAACCGCTGCTGTTTTTTTAGGCCGTCCAAAAGTAATTGGGTCGCCGCATCTATACCCTTTAAAAGGCCTGGTGGCAGCAAATTGGCTAAGCTTAGTTCAAGCTCAGCAAGAGTTTGAATACCTCTAGCCTCATAGATTTTTCGCAGCAGTAATGGAACCGACTCTGGCAATGAAGTCAGGGGCGGTGCAATGCGCCGCTGAACGTTTACCACCATTTAGCTTGCCCGCTCAAGTTGCAGCAGCGCAGTGACTGGCTACAAAACTGGTGACGGCAGCCAAATCGTTTTCTACCACGGAGTACTTTTCTTGTTTGCTGAATAGGTCTTTTAAATGCTCAGGCAATGGCGGGGTTTCGAGCCCTGCTTTAACGATTGCATCGCTGAATTTCGCAGGATGGGCCGTCGCCAATGTAATCATCGGCACTTGATTATTGTTCCGACACACTCTTGCCGCCTGGACCCCAATCGCTGTGTGGGGATCAAGCAGCTCACCGGTGGCTTTGAATACACTGGCGATCACTTCACACGTTGTCTCATCGTCTACCCGGGCGCTGGAAAATTCCGCCTTCACCTGCTGCCACTTGTCGTCACTCACACTCAAGTTTGGCGTTCCGGCTCCAGCCATAAAATTTCTCAGCTGCTGTGAGTCTCGATCAAAAAGATCAAACAGGTAGCGCTCAAAATTACTCGACACCAAAATATCCATACTTGGCGACAAGGTTTTGACCAGGCCTGTGGCAGCGTAGTCGTTTGCAGAAATAAACCGATGAAGAATGTCATTGGTGTTGGTTGCCACCACTAACTGATCAATGGGCAATCCCATATGCTTGGCAAGGTAACCGGCGTAAATATCGCCAAAATTTCCGGTAGGCACAGAGAAAGACACTTTGTTTTCGGGGCCACCCAAACGCAATGATGCCGAAAAATAATACACAATCTGCATTAGGATGCGCGCCCAATTTATCGAATTCACAGCGACTAGCTGCCTGCCAGCAGGCAAGAATGATTGATCGGCAAATGCAGCTTTGACGATGCGTTGGCAGTCATCAAAATTCCCTTCAACCGCAATATTATGTACGTTGTCCGCAATAATTGTCGTCATCTGCTTGCGCTGCACATCCGACACCCTGCCGTGAGGGTGGAGGATAAACAGCTCCACGTGCTCAGAATGTCTGCAGCCTTCTAATGCCGCAGACCCAGTGTCGCCTGAGGTTGCGCCAAGAATAACCACGCGCTGATTATTCTTTATCAGCACATAATCCAGTAGCCGACCCAAAACCTGAAGGGCGAAGTCTTTAAACGCTAAAGTTGGGCCATGAAAAAGCTCCAATACCATCTCACCTTCAGCCAGTTCAGTTAAAGGCGCGATGTCCTTATGGGCAAAACCCGCATAGCTGCTGGTTATAATTTCCCGCAACGTGGCTTCTGGAATTTCATCACCAATAAAAGGCGCGACAACTTTCATTGCTAGTTCTGGGTAGCTAAGCCCTCGCCATGAGGCGATTTCTTCTAGGCTAAACTTTGGCAAGTTTTCAGGCACATAAAGGCCGCCGTCTGGCGCAAGCCCGGTTAACAGAACTTGCTCAAAAGTTTGTGCTGGGCAAAGCCCGCGAGTGCTAATGTATTTCACTTCGGCTCCCTCTAGTCGGATAACTCTGCAATGCGAATTCGATGAATTTTGTCGGTCACCCCATCCAATTCTTCAATAGCAATGATGGCGCTATTGAGGTTACTTTCCAGTGCCGCATCAGTAAGAATGACGATTGGCACTATCTGACTTACCGGCTCATGCTGAATAACCGCTTCTATACTGATACCGGCGCTTTGCAGGCAGGCTGATATCTTTGACAGCATACCCAGCTTATCTATCACCGAGATGCGCAAGTAATACTCTGAAGTAATTTCTTCGATTGATAACACTTTCAGATCGGTTCGTGGACTTAAATAGCCCAGCGGGGCAACTGGAGGCCGAGTTGCCCCAGCTAAACCATCTCTCGCAATATCGATTAAATCAGCTACCACAGATGATGCAGTTGCGCCGGCTCCAGCTCCAGGTCCTGTATACAAGGTATTGCCTACCGCATTGCCTGTGACCAGCACAGCGTTACCAACACCGTTTACATGGGCGATTAGCTGCTTATTGGAAATCAACGCAGGATGCACACGCACCTCCGCGCCACGGTCTGTTAGCTGGGCAATACCGAGATGTTTTATGCGGTAACCAAGCTCTAGTGCTGATGCAATGTCTTCAGGTGTAACATTGCTAATTCCTTCTGTGTAAGTCTTACTAAAATCCAAAGGCAAGCCAAACGCGATTGATGCCATGATGGTTAGTTTATGAGCAGCATCAATGCCCTCTACATCGAATGTAGGATCTGCCTCAGCGTAGCCTAAAGCCTGAGCTTCTTTAAGCACATCGGCGAACTCGCGCTGCTTAGCTCCCATCTCGGTGAGAATAAAATTTCCTGTGCCGTTTATGATGCCAGCTAGGCTAGTAATTTTATTCGCAGCAAGTCCTTCTCGCAGCACTTTAATAATCGGGATGCCGCCAGCAACGGCGCTTTCAAAAGCCAGTCGCACGCCGTTTGCCTGAGCGATGGCAAACAGCTCGTTTCCCCTTTCAGCAACTAGCGCTTTGTTTGCTGTAACTACAGATTTGCCGTTTTCCAGCGCCGCTTTAATAACGCTAAACGCAGGCTCGTAGCCGCCCATGGTTTCAACTACCACGTCGACATTGTCATCATTAACAACCGCAAACGGATCTGTGCCGCTAACGCCTACGTCTTTTAGTTTCTCAGGGTATAGAGTCCGAGTCGCTACGTTGGTGACAATAATGTCTCGGCCGCTGCGCTGGAGTATTTCTTGGCGATTTTCTTTGAGAAGATTGAGGGTACCAAAACCCACGGTACCCAAACCGCAGATCCCGACTCGAAGTGGATTAGACTTAGTTGAATTCACGAACACCTCAGACGCAAAACGTAAAAGCGCAGATTGTACTAGAATCTATCGCCGCCCACTAATGCTTACTAAGCATCCGCTATGTCTGCAACGGAGAACACCCAATGGTGTGTCGATTGAGTTGCGTTTTTTATTTGAGATTAAGCAGCGCCGTCAGCCGATCCACATCCATGTAGCCAGGAATTAGTCGGCCGTCAGGCATAAACAAGGCTGGGGTTCCCGTTATACCGAGCGCATTGCCAAGGGTATAGTGCTCAAGAACCGGCGAAGCACAGTCTTTTTCTGGGATGTTCTGACCATTTTTAGCCTGAGCTAAGGCTTTCTTGCGGTCATCTGAGCACCAAACTGAAATCATTTTTGTGTAGGAATCCGCGTTGACCCCACCTCTTGGGTAGGCGGCGTAGCGAATCCGGATGCCTTCAGCTAAAAGCGCTTCTATGTCGCCGTGGAGTTTGCGGCAGTAAGTGCAGTCCACATCGGTAAACACGGTGATAGTTGCACGAGTTTCGCCTTCAGGATTAAAAACAATAAGCTCTTCTTCAGGCAGGCCATCGACTTGTTCCTTGGCCCGCGTCTGCCGCGTGCCTGCCGAGATATTTAACAGCCCGGCAGCGGAAGTTTGATACATGTCACCGGCAAACAAATATTCACCACCGGCGTCTGAATACAGCATCTCGCCAGTACTCAGCTCAACTTGGAATATATTTGGCAACGGAGTCTTTGTAATATCAACAATCTTCAGCTGATTCTGGGAGGCAACTTCGATCGCTTCGCTAAGCTTTTCTCGCAATGATTGTGCGCTAGATCCCATGTTGATCAGGAACGCAGCAATGATCATTAATGAGGCTGGGAGGATAAACTTGGCCTTACTATTCATACTTTGGCTCCGACGCGAATCAATAGGTTGTGGGGAGTCTAGTGGCTTTTGCCCCCTAATAGAAGACCGCTAAACTGGAAAAGCTTTTCAACTTAGCGAGGGTTTTTGCAGGTTTAGAATTTACTGAGTGGTTTGCTGAGGTGAAACCGCGAACTTCGCAGGCTTTCAATATGTCAAAGGAGCGAACTAAGAAAAACAGAAAAGCCGCAGGGCAATGTTATTGCCCTGCGGCCTTGTTTAACTTTATGCACCTGTAGAGCGCTTTTCCAACTTCTCTGCAATGCGAGCACGACGACCAGAAAGCTCGCGCAAGTAATACAGCTTAGCTTGGCGCACATCGCCGCGACGCTTAAGTGTAACGCTCTCTATCAGAGGGCTATAAGCTTGGAAGGTACGCTCTACGCCAACACCGTGGGAGATCTTGCGCACAGTAAAGGCTGAGTTCAGGCCACGGCTACGTCGACCAATAACTACGCCTTCGTAGGCCTGCAAACGTTCACGATCACCTTCCTTAATTTTTACTTGAACAACAATAGTGTCTCCAGGGCCAAAATCCGGCAACTGTTTTGACATTTGCTCTTCTTCAATTCTTTGAATGATTGCAGTCTTACTCATTTTCTCAAACTCCCAACTTAATTTATGCAGCTAATATCCTTAATTAGGATAGAGCTACGCATGTTCTTGCTTAAATTCTGCTAACAATTTTGCCTGTTCTGGCGTCAACGTTAGCTGCTCCAACAGATCTGGCCTTTTCAGCCAGGTGGAACCTAAACTCTGTTTAAGGCGCCAAACCCTTATTAGCTCGTGGTTGCCGCTTAGCAACTGCACTGGCACTCCCGAGCCTTCAAAATCTGCTGGCCGCGTATATTGTGGGCTATGGAGCAAGCCATCACTAAAGCTGTCTTCGCTGGCAGAGGCTGCATCACCTAGTGCTCCTGGCTGAAACCTACTTATGCCGTCGATCAGAGCCATCGCAGCTATTTCGCCACCGCTTAGAACAAAGTCCCCCAAGGACCATTCTTCGTCAATCTCAGCGTCAATCACCCGCTGATCTATACCTTGGTATCTACCGCAGACCAATATCGCCTGTGGTCGCCTTGCTAGTTCTTGCATGGCCGCGTTGTCTAACGTGCGGCCTTGTGGTGACAAATACATCACTGGCGCTTCAGGCAGCTGTTGTTTAGAGGCCTTAATTGCCGCCACCAGCGGCTCAGTCTTCATCAGCATCCCAGGACCACCGCCAAACGGCTTATCGTCTACTGTCCGATGCTTATCCAAGGTAAAATCCCTTGGATTATATAAACTTAGGGCCATAAGCTCATCTCGAAACGCTCTTCCGCTTATGCCATATTCGGTCACCGCGGCGAACATTTCAGGGAACAAAGTGATCACACCAAGCTGCATTGCCATCACCTGCTGACTCTAGATTTACTCTAGGTAGTCTGCGTCCCAAATTACGCTGAGAGTGCCTGCGGTTAAATCTACACCGCTCACTGTGGCTCCTCGTCGAAAGGGAATCAAGCGCTCCCTGTCGTCAATACTATCTGCGCTTGGCTTAACGATAAGTACGTCGTTTGACCCTGTTTCTATCAAACTACCCACAACACCGAGCAGCTCTTTGTGTTGATTAATCACCGCTAGACCTTCTAGCTGGTACCAATAAACTTCGTCTTGGGCTAACTGAGGCAGCACGGCGACACTCACGCTTAACGCCATACCAGCCAATTCTTTGGCCTGCTCAGGCGTATCAACACCCTTTACATGACCCAAAAATCCTGCTGTTTGTGCCTTATACTGATCTATCTCGATAGCTCTAGTCTCACCGTCTCGGGATGCGATAAAGTGAGAGTAGTCGAATATGTTCTCAATCGGACTGGTAAAAGAAATAATCCGGACCCAACCTTTGATACCGTGGGCCTTGCCAATCTTAGCTAGCACTGCAGACCTAGCCGCAGCGTCACTACCGAGGTTGTCAGTCACCTAGCAACCTCTCAAAGCAAGCTTAAGCTTCAGTGCTAGGCGCCGTCGCAGCACCTTTAGCAAGCACAGCAACTCGGTCGCTCAACTGCGCGCCTTGCCCCTGCCAATACTCCATACGGGCAGTGTCTAAGCGCAGACGCTCTTCCTGACCTTTAGCCATTGGATTAAAGAATCCGATGCGCTCGATAAAGCGTCCATCCCGCGATGTGCGGCTGTCGCTAACATTAATGTGGTAGAAAGGCTTCTGCTTGGCGCCGCCACGTGACAGTCGAATTGTGACCATAGTTATTTCCTGTTTAAAAAACTCTAATTATATCGAGAACTTACGATATTCCCCTAAGCATTAGATAAAGGCCTAGGTAAAAAGGCGGGTATTCTATGTTAATTGCGGCTTTATTGGAAGGGCTGAAACAGCCTATTTTCAAGGCTTTCAAACCACTAACAGACCCTTAAAATCGTGGGAATTTACCGCCGCCGAGACCACCAGGACCACCCTGACCCTGCATCCCACCCAAACCTCGAAGCATATTAGCCATGCCACCCCCCTTCATCTTCTTCATCATTTTCTGCATTTGCTTGTGTTGCTTAAGAAGGCGGTTTAAATCTTGGATTTGAGTGCCTGACCCGGTGGTGATGCGCCGCTTGCGAGACCCATTAAGGGCATCTGGATTGCTGCGCTCTTTGCGGGTCATGGAGTTTATAATCGCCTCCATTTGCTTGAACTGGCGGTCATCGACCTTGCTGGCCGCGCCTGGAGGCAGGAGACCCATACCCGGCAACTTATCCATGATACTGGCAACGCCGCCCATGCTCTTCATTTGAGTGAGCTGATCTTTGAAGTCTTCGAGATCGAACCCTTTACCTTTCTTGATCTTTTGCGCTAGCTGCTCGGCTTTGACCTTATCAACCTTGCGCTCTGCTTCTTCGATAAGCGAAA
>JBLGBD010000128.1:0-9556 GCA_047617585.1 Pseudohongiellaceae bacterium
CCTACACATTGGCTACCACGAAGGTGACTTTAATGAAGCTTTTAACGGTGTTCCTGGCGCCTATTTCGATTACAACGTGTCTCTTTCTAAAGACGGCTTCATGTTCATGATAACTGATACCGACTTAGACGATGCCGGACCAGATGGCTTGGACAATGACGAAATAAAGTTTGTAGTAGGATATTCTATGGACTTCGAACTGTAAGTTCAGTGTCTAAAACGTAAAAAGTGAGTCTTCGGGGCTTCGCTAAACGGCGCGGTTCCAAAGTTGAAAATTCACGCTCAAGAAGTGTTTAAAGCCATTGCCCACGCATAGCTTTAAGCACTTTTTTTTAAATAAAAATTCAACCTAACTAATCAGATTTTGACGCGCAGATTCTATCAATTGCAAAACGATAGGGTGCTTTAGTTTTCGCTCTGGCGAGATTGCATAGTAATTTTCAACTACGGTCTGAGTCGATCCGATGTGGCTTACGCCATACATTCCTTCTATTTCATTGCGCATGACATTCGGCCCAGGAAAAACCCCGACGCCTTCACCGCCAAACACCTTCATCAAGGCACTGTCTTCGAACTCAGCAACAATACGAGGCGATATATCTTGACGTTCGAACCAATCTTCGATCCCGCTACGAACTGGATTGTTTGTTGTGGGCACCAGCATAGGTGCTTTATGCAGAGATTTTGGAAAGTCTTTTTGGTATTTTTTGGCTTCGTCTTTAGAGCAGAAAAACGCAATACTGCTTTCGCCAATCGCATGGCTGTAGGCCTTCACATTGAAACCAAGTGGAATAGCGCAATCTGCTATAATAATGTCTAATTGGTGAACGGCTAAGTCTCCCAAAAGATCTTCAAGGTTACCTTCCTTACATACCAGCCTCAATGGCTGCTTTGATTTAAGTGCTGGCTTAAGAATTCTGAATGCGATCAATTTTGGAATTGAATTAACTATTCCTACCTTTAGCCCTTCAGGCACGCCAATATCGCCACTGCGCATTTTCGAGCTGAGCTCGGCACCTAATGAAAAGATTTCGTCAGCGTACTGAAATACAAGATGCCCAGTCTCGGTAAGAACCAATCCGCGGCCTACTCGAGAAAATAGCGCCTCGCCAATTGAATCTTCCAACAACTTAAGCTGACCACTAATGGTTTGTGGGGTTAAGTGCAGGACGCTAGTTGCTTTGGTGATACTGCCTTCTTTGGCGACAGTCCAAAAATATTGCAGATGGTTGTAGTTTAAATGTCTCATAGTTCGTCTTCCCTACCTCGTTAACAAGTAACAATGGACTGGCCGAACGCACTGTATAGTCCTCACTAGATCAGTAATGCCTGTCTTCAAACCGGATGTTTTTCCCAAAACCACGCTCTCGATGGCTAACATCTTTATTTCCTCCTCGTATTTTCTATGCGTTCGATTATGGCATTCTCGGATTATTCGTAATATTCGAGTAATCTGAAGACAATCTTCGGTTTATACGAATATTCTTGCCGTTTGGATCAACCTCCGGCGCACTTCTACAAATGCATACAAATCATAAGGTTATAGTAAAATTCAGCGACTTTTGGGAATTTAGCAACAGATTCATCTATACCTACGCTTCAATAGACCCACATCGCATTCAATGCAGAAAAACCAGCCGCCTGATTCGACCGCCACAGTGGCGAAAACCGCTAAAGTTTGAGTAAGCAGGCTAGAACTTGCGCCGAAGTCTTCATATCGTGCTGATTTTGATAGTTATTTTAATTGGCACAGAATTCGCTATATAACCTAGGTAGGCCCACTAACTTATGCGCCTTAAATTAGACAAATCCAAAGCGAGGAGTGAGAAATGAGAATATTAGGAAACTTGGCACTGATCATTTTGGTCATCATCGGATTGCTTGCGGTTATCCCCCTTGTCTCTTTCGGGTTCGCCTTGTTCTGCGGTATTGCGGTATTTGCGATTTGGCTCTTGCCTATCTGGATAATAGCCACCTCGGATCAAACCTCAGGGTTCGAAAAAATTGCGTGGCTGATCGCCATTGTTTGCCTATCGTGGTTTGCATGGGTGTTCTATTTCTTTCTCGCACCCTTAAGGCCTAAACAAAAATACTATTACTCGGACTACTAACGCGTAGTGGCATCGATAATTCGCTGCGGCCTCGGGACACTTGGGCTATGATGAGCCTCACGCTTTAACGGGCACATCTAATGGCCATAATCGAAGTCGTCGACCTCACCAAACGCTACCCTTTGCCAGAAAATAAAGGGGAGACATTTCTTGCTGTGGCTAAAATTTCTTTGTCTATCGAACGGGGTGAAATTTTCGGTATTCTCGGCCCCAATGGCGCTGGAAAAACCACCACATTAGAAATGTTAGAAGGCCTGACGGATATTGATGGCGGGACTGTCACAATCGATGGTATTGATGTCAAAGCCAACCCTTATAAAGTCAAACAGATAATCGGCGTGCAGTTGCAGGCCAATGAGTATTTCGACAACCTAGCTGTCGACGAATTATTAATTTTGTTCGGCAAACTCTATAACAGAGACATTGACCCTCTGGGTTTGTTAGCCAAGGTTAATTTAACCGACAAGGCTAAAGCCAAACCGGATAACTTATCAGGCGGGCAAAAGCAGCGGTTCTCAATCGCTTGCGCACTTGTTAACGACCCTAAGGTGTTATTTCTTGATGAACCCACCACCGGCTTGGATCCACAGGCAAAACGCAATTTGTGGGACTTAATACTCGAGCTTAATGGCGCAGGAATGACCATTGTCCTAACGACCCACAACATGGAAGAAGCGGAATCTCTTTGCCAGCGAATCGCAATCATGGACCACGGAAAAATTGTAGCACTGGATACGCCGCAAAACTTGATCCTCAAACATGCGCCTGAGCCCCCCCAAGCAGCGCTGCATGGCAATATAGAAGACGTATTTTTAGCCTTAACCGGCCGCGCACTGCGTGATTAAGGCGAAATTATGATACCTACAGGTGCTCAGCTTCATTTAGCAAAAGTATTCCTCAAAATATTTCTTAGAGACAGGCAGTCAATTTTTTTCAGCTTATTTTTCCCAATAATTTTTATGACAGTTTTCGGGTTTGTTAACTCGACCGAAATTGACCCTATACGTATAGGCGTAGTTAACGATTCACCTAATGCCATCGCTATCGATTTTATTCAAGAGCTAATCGATAGCCCGGTGTTTAGCGTTACAGTGGGTTTTGAAGATCGGCTACGCTCGCAACTAGAAAATGGCGAACAAACACTGGTACTAATAATCCCTGCCAATTTTAATGAGAATAATGCAGGTAACCAGCTACGGTTATTAGTCGATGCATCCCAAGTTAGACAGCTAGGCTTGATCATGCCTGTATTGGAAGAATCGTTAATTGATATCGAAAGGGATATTAGACAGATCGAACCGATGTTCGCATTGATGGTCGAAGACGTGCAGGCTCGATCTCAAAGCTATCTGGATTTTCTACTCCCCGGTTTACTAGCTTTTACCTTGATGCAGTTGAGTATCGCCGGTAGCGGTTTCAACATAGTCGAGTATCGCCGAAAGGGAATTTTGAAACGCTTATTCGTCACTCCTATCAAGCCCAAAGATTTTATCTACTCAATAGTTATTGCTAGAATGAGTATCGTCATAATTCAACTTAGCGTTCTCATAGCGTTCGCGCTTTTAGTGCTTGACGTTCGGATAGTCGGCAGCTTAATCAATTTCTATTTTTTAATAATCCTGGGGACGTTTATCTTCCTCTGTTTAGGGTTTTGCTTAGGCAGCATTGCCAAGACTCAGCAAGCGGTAATGGCCGTTGGCAATATCGTGATATTCCCGCAAATCTTTTTGTCAGGAATCTTCTACCCTATCGAATCCATGCCCGAACTCATTCAACCTATAGCCTATATTTTGCCTTTGAGTTTCGTCTCCACCGGCATGCGAGAAATAGCCATCAATGGCGCAGGTTTGCTCAACATACTGCCTAGCTTATTGGGCATTGGGGTTTGGTTCATTGTTGCATTCGTACTAGCGACTAAGCTATTTGTGTGGAAAGAAGTGGCCAACTAAGCCCGTCCTGCATTTTAAATGGTCAACGGTGACATTCTCAATGGGTTTGTAATATAGTGCCCAAGCATTACTCGTTTACCAACCAACGCCTTTTTGGCTTGGTTTTATTTACAGCGAAGCACAACGAAGCCCGACCTATATTTGGGCACTACTTTAGGATGGTTTGGAGAAGTTTGAAATGAAAATAATAATGGTTTTACTGACTGCGTTGGCAGTTCTTGCTTCAGGGTCACTGTTTACCGCTACAGCCCAAGATGCACCAACTCCTCAAGAAGTCGCCGCCGGCGCTGTAGACACTCGAAAGTCTCTGTTTAAGCTATTGCGGTTTAATTTGATCCCACTGGTGGGCATGGCTCAAGGCGCGCCTTTCGATGCGGCAATAGCCGAACGAAATGGCCGACGTATCGCGGCCTTGGCACCTATGATTCCCGATGTGTTGGCACACGACACTCGCGGCTTTGACGTAGAAACCACCGCGCTTGATAAAATTTGGGATAACCAGCCAGATTTCGCAGACAAGGCCCAAGCCCTAGTAGATAACGCAACTGCCTTTGCAGATGCGGCGGCAACTGGCGATCGCGGTACAGCTCTAGGCGCTTTCAGAGCACTAGGCGGTTCTTGCGGTAACTGCCACGACGACTACCGAGTTGATGAAGACTAATTGTGAGTCAGTTCGAAGCAAAGGCAGCCTAGGCTGCCTTTTTTGTTTGCAAAAGGTCTAGTGTTTGAATTTAAAGTTAGTGCCAACCATTTTTTATTAATCAAAAAAACTAAAACCACACCTAGTATTGCCGCTACGCCAACGCACCTAATAATGCGTAAAAGGCTTAGTATGGAAAAACTGAACTCGCTAAGTATCAGGATTGATTCGAGCCAAATCAATATAGACATACTTATTAAGAATTCGATGTTTAAAAATTATTGAACTTGGCTGACTCTGCGTCTCTAATAGCGACAGGAATAAACCATGTGGCGAAAACAAGAATTATTGACTAAAAATTCTTTACGAGCTTTCGGAATTGTTCAATATATAGTCACTAACTATGCTCATTGAAGCTATCTGTTGATTGTAATTAATAGACTGGGCATAGCTCGCCAGCAAGGTGGTTGATTGGATTTTTGAGGCCGTCGCCACAAAGTAGGTGCCGCCTGACACACTCTTTATCTCGGCTAGATTTAATCCCCTCATTGCATATTCCTGTTGAAACAGTTGGTCACTAAACTTTGTCAGCTTAGACCAGCTCTGAAAAGAGGCCAAGAAAGATCAAGAAATATTTGTCACAGGCCTAAGGTGAAGTAAGCGGCCAAGGCTGCGCGATCGGCGTCGGTGAGTTTGCTGGTGTTGTGTTCAATCACATCATTCATATCGCCGCCCACAAACTCTCCGCTTGGCTTCATTCCAATCAGGAGAAAGAGGTCGAAATTGTCAAGACTCCAACCGGCTAAGGCCTCACTATCAATCGGCTCTATGACTTCGTCGCCGAGGGTGGCACCAGCGTATTGGCGCGAATAATCTGTTATACCAAGGCTATTTCTCGGGGTATGACATTCACTGCAGTGGCCCAAGTGGCGGGCCAGGTAGGCGCCACGCGCTAGGGTTTCATCATCATACTCAGGCAGCTCTGGCTGACTAAGGTCTGCCAGCAGATTCCAACCGGCAACAGACCATCGAGATAACCAAATTGGAGTTTCAGGCGCTGGAACTTGATTGTTTACAGCTGGCAAAGACATGAGATACGACCCAATGTCGAGGGCGTCCTGATCACTCAGGCCACTATAGGCTCGGTAGGGAAAGGCGGGGAAATAGAAACTGCCGGTGGGGGTTCGCCCGTATTTTAAAGCGCCGACAAAATCGGCAGCTTGCCACGCTCCGATGCCGGTCTCCTTGTCGGGGGTGATATTAGGTGTATAGAAGGTGCCGAAATCGGTCACCACGCCATGGCCCCCTGATAGGCTGCTTGGGTCTGTCTCACCGCGATGGCAGCTTAAGCAGCCGCCGGCTGTGACTAAGTATTCTCCTCGAGCGATCGACGCGGGCGAATCGGAAAGTTCTAAAGAAGTGGGGAGCGAAGGAGGCAAAAAAAGCCACAGTAAAATGGCTCCGACAATGACTAAGGCGCTTAGAGGTAGAATGGCTTTTAGTTTCATCTCATTGAGTACTTAGCAGGTTATTAGCTGATTGTTAGTGGAAAGAAAAGTGAGTGTTACAAAAATCCAATGCCCGCGCAATGGCAGCAACACTCATCCTAGCGTCATCCTAGCGTCATCCTATCGTCATCCTACCGTCATCCTACCGTCATCCTACCGTCATCCCGCTGTGCCCGCTGTGCCCGCTGTGCCCGCTGTGCCCGCTTTGCCCGCTTTGCCCGCTTTGCCCGCTTTGCCGAAAGCGCTTGAAACTACACCAGAGTCGTCAACATCTCTTTATCAAACGTCACCAACTCATCCATCTTGCCGGTTCTAACCTTGTTGGCCCAATCGGGGTTGGCGATCAGCGCTCTACCCACCGCAATCAAATCAAACTCATCGGCTTCCATGCGCTCGACTAATTCATCAATGCCGGCAACCTCTGCCGTACCTTCTCGATAGGTCGCAATAAACTCTTCGGTCAAACCAACACTACCAACACTTATGGTCGGCTTGTTCGTGATCTGCTTCACCCAGCCAGCCAAATTGAGTGACGAGCCTTCAAACTCTGGATCCCAAAAGCGCCGGTTGCTGCAGTGAAATATATCAACGCCAGCATCCGACAGAGGCATGACAAACTGCTCAAGCTCTTGCGGTGTGTAGGCCAGCTTTGATTCATAGTCCTGCTGCTTCCACTGTGAGAACCTGAGAATCAAAGGAAACTCATCACCAATCTCAGCGCGAATCGACTTGATGATTTTTTGAGCGAATAGGGTTCGCTTAGTCAGATCGCCGCCGTATTCATCGTCGCGAGTATTAGTTCCTTCCCAGAAAAAATTATCAATTAGATAGCCGTGAGCACCGTGCAATTCGATGGCATCGAAGCCTATGCGCACAGCGTCAACGGCGGCTTGGGTATAGGCCGCAATAAGCTCGTCAATCTCACTTGCCTGCAATGGCTCAAGCACTTGCTTGCCCGGCTTGATGTAGCCTGAAGGAGATGCCGAGGGGTAATCAGGGTACGGCCCTTCTCCAGGCTTGCGAATAGCCCCTACATGCCACAGCTGTGGTGCAATTTTGCCACCTGCTTTATGCACTGTATCAACGACATGCTGCCATCCGGCTAAAGCATCACCATGAAAGCAAGGAATCTGCACACCGCTAGAAGCCGCTTTATGGGGAATCGTAGTTCCCTCGGTAATAATAAGACCAACGCCGCCCTCAGCACGGCGGCGATAGTAGTCGGCTACGTTTTGGTCAGGCACGCCGTTTGGTGAGAATTGACGGGTCATTGGCGCCATTACTATGCGATTGGCAAGTTCTAAGTTACGGAGAGTAAAAGGCTTAAAGAGTACGTCAGATTTCATAGCGGATCCCAAAATTAAGTAAAAGCGCTGGCATTCTAGTAGCTGGTTCTGCGCTTGTCGACTTTGCAGTATTGCCGTTACACTGAGTCACGCCCATGAGTTTAGGTAAAGCACAGCCCTCGGCTGCCTCTGCTTGCCATTTGATACATAGAAGGTCCTTCAATTGCTCGAATTTCAACACATAATCCAAGTCAATGACCTCAATGACATCAATGCACTCGTCATTAGTCGTGCTCAGCTATGGCAAGGCCTAGTTTTGCGCGCACGTAACCCCGAAAAGTTTAATCAGGCACTGCAATGCGAGTCCTCAGATATCGACTCAAATCAGTTTGTTCGTAAAATATCCGCAGGCGATACGCAGTTTACTGAGCAGGTAGTTATGCACCCCCAATCCAAGATAGCGACCAATACCCTGCCAGGCAGCAGTGGCATAGCCGCCCAAAGTTCAGCCCTGATTGAAGAGCCCCAGCCCAACTCCTTATTCGTGCGCTTTAGCTACCGCCGAGAATTGGACAGGGGTACTGACAGCGTAAATGTGGCAGAATATTTAAAAGCTGCTTATGTGCAGCTAGATCACGAGGCAATAGCCTTCATACGGATACTGGCACAAAGTGAGAATGACAACTCAGCACTAAACTAAAGATGAACTAAAAAATCGGTGGCTCTATTTATGAAATCGACTCTACACTCTAATTCGTTCACTACCGCAATCACCACTTCACTGTTGTTTCTAATCGCTTCAATATCTACCGTCCATGGAGCTGAAAGCGAGAGTTTTGATGCTACCGCCAAATATCAATCAACCTGCTTTGCCTGTCACGGCACAGGGGCGGCTCACGCACCGGAGGTGGGAGATGTTATTGAGTGGGAAATCCGCTTAGACAAAGGCTTAGAAACCTTAGTCCAAAATACCATAAGCGGTTTGAATGGCATTATGCCAGCGCGGGGGCTGTGCACCGACTGCTCGGACGATCAGCTAAAGCAAATAGTTGAATACATGCTTGAAAACAGCCAATAAACTGCTCGCAAATAGTTTTGAAAATCAAAAAAAGAGAGTTTCTAATGCTTATAAATAACAATAATACGGCAAACAAAACTTGGTTAAGTCTCATCATGCTGTTTAGCCTTGCCGCGTGCTCGCCTGAATCAGATACCACATCAATTCCTGTTCCGGTTGGAGGCACAAATCTGACTGCTGAAACCCGCCCAATTGTGCTTGCTGACAATTCGACACCCTCAAGCCAATCCTCGATCCAAACCATGGATTGGCCGCTACACAACTTCGATCTGTTTGGTTCGCGATATAGCCCTAGTGATCAAATCACTCCCGCCAATGTCGCCTCACTAGCGCCTGCCTGGCTATTTCAGCATGGCGTCATCGACGGTGTAAGCAATCAAACCACGCCAGTTATCGTTGATGAAATCATGTATGTGACTGACTCCCGCGGCAGTGTCTATGCCCTGAATGCTCGTGATGGTCACTTGTTGTGGACTTATGACGTTACTCGGCTTATCGGCGGCGGGCGCCGCGAGGGCTATATTTTCCGTCACCGCGGCGTAGCCTACGACAACGGCATTATCTACACCGCCGCAGGGTCATTCCTGTTTGCACTGGATGCCAAAACCGGAGAGCCAATAGAAAGCTTTGGTGATAATGGTCAGGCCGAGGTGATTCTCGATGTGTTACATCAGAAAGACCCCACTATAGAAACGGCAATTTCAGTGGGCTATTGGTTTACCACAGCCCCACAAATTTACGATGGCGTGGTTTATTTGGGCACGACCCGCAGCGAAAGCCATATAGCCGGAGGCTATGTGCTAGCCATTGATGGCAACACAGGCGAGTCATTGTGGCATTTTAATACCGTGCCGCAAGACGAGTCGGATCAAGGCTGGGAGTTTGCCGGACCGACTTGGGTTGGCGGTGAGCGCAATGGCGGCGGTATCTGGGAAACCCCCTCCATCGACCCAGAACTCAATATGATTTATTTCGCCGTCGGCA
>JBLGBD010000129.1:0-9541 GCA_047617585.1 Pseudohongiellaceae bacterium
GATCGACCCCACATTACAGTAAAATTGCTGAAATATCAGTAGTTTAAAAAACGAAGGTGTGGGTAGGCAGAAAGACGCGGAGCCGACACTACAAATAGTAGTTTGATTCAATAGCTATCACTAAATGTAGTCTTAGCCGTCAGCTAACGCTGCGCCATAATCACAGTGACAAAACGCTGACACTGGCGGGCTAAAACCTTTTTGAAACGCCATGCCAGCAACGGCCCTATCAGCCGCCGCAATCCAAAAACCTCAACTTCGCCACTTAGGACAATAGACACTAAATGCTGCTGCGCATCGAAATCGATGTCATAGCAGCAGGCAAATCTGCGCTGAGGTGGACCGAGGGAATAAATGAACGTTTGGCTTGGTGACCAGTGCAGGATTTCCAGGGTACTTACCTTTGATACCCCGTGCAGGTGAAATACACAGCCTCTGCCCATATGAGGGCCATATTCGATGTCAGCGGAAGGTTTGACGTCAACCACAGCGTCCATCCATTGGTGCCATTTCGAATAATCAACGAGAGCGCGCCAAATTCTGTAGTCCATTGGAGCTAGTGGCCCGATAAACTCGACTGAGGCCGGCTGCAGCGGGATCTTTAATTCATACGGTGAGATAGGCAGTAAAGGCATGGGTTATGGTAGATCAAGCACTGCCAGCAATACAGCGCAAAGGAAAAATAAGGCCCCTCAGCAAGTCTTGGTCATCAGTCAACACATCGAAAGCTCAGGTTTAACGACCAAACCTGCTCAAGCCCATGTCTCAATCAACGCCTACCGAGGGGGATTAACCAAGGCAATTTAGCGCTATCGAATCCCAACTTGCCACCCGAGCATAGGAAGTCGCATACTTAGCCTCTGAAATCTAGAGTTGCAATAAGGAGTACGTGCAATGGCTGACGGTTTTACTGCGGTATTAATAGTTGCTGTCGTATTTTCTTTTGTTAGTTTCAGTGTTTATATGAAATACAAGACAGAAAGGCTAAAGCATGGGTTAGAACACGATAAAACCATGCTGGCAAAGGAGAATGGGGTTCTGACAAGTAGGGTTACTAAGCTTGAGGTGCGAATTCAAGTACTTGAGTCTATCGTTACTGGAAAAGAATTCAAACTAAGGGAAGAAATCGACGCCCTTAACTAACACTGATTATCACTGTAGTGATTGGCAGGCGTAGCAAATAACACGCCGCACGAATCAGACTCGCTCAAAATAGTTGTAGTGCAGACATTAAAGCTTTAAATAAGTAGAAGAAAATCCGAGCCCGATAGCGGTTGACTAAAATAGAAAAATCAATAAACCGGAGCAGACCATGAGCCCAGTAGATAAAAACAAAAGAGAATTACTAAAAGGCGCCGTAGGCACAGGTGTTTTGGCGGCAACTAGCGCCCTCACTATTCCAGGACTATTTCCTGCAATGGCTCAAGGGGAGAGACTCGTGCCATTTACTGATGTGCCAGACACTTTTCGCGTTGGTCCGGTGAGGCCTAACGCCGTGCATTATTTAGACACGCGAGAAATCGATAGTTATTTCACCGACAACGATGATTTTTATTTGGTGCAGCATTACGGTCAACCTGAGGTTGATAACGATAGTTACAGATTGCGCGTAACAGGTATGGTCGATAATGAGTTGGAGTTTAGTTTAGCTGATCTGATGGCCAAAGATGTTATGGAGCAGCAGGTTGGGTTCGAATGCGGCGGCAATGGGGCACGGCTTTTTCACGGTTTGATAGGCAATGCCTATTGGCGCGGTGCCACTTTGAAGACGATTCTTGAGGAGGCTGGCATTCAAAGCGGCGCGAAAGAGATCGTCTTCTTTGGTGCAGATGTAGCGACTGAAGAAATACGTGGTCGAGAGGTTGAAAAGGCGTTCGCACGCAGCTTGTCCGTTGAGGACGCTATGCGACCAGAAAATATGCTAGCGTTTGAAATGAATGGAGAGCCTCTTCCCCATTATCACGGCAAACCAGTTAGGCTTATTGTGCCGGGCTGGTACGGCGTCGCTAACGTTAAATGGATTACCCAAATTCATGTCCAGGATACGCGTTATATGGGGCGCTTTATGGGCCGTGATTACGTAACGCTGAAAAAAGACAACATTGGTGGTGTAGAGCGGTGGGTGGAAAATTCAGTAACCACGATGAATTTGAAGTCGACCATCGTAAGAGTTACCGAGTTGGGAGGTCAGTATAAAGTTCAAGGATTTGTACTCAATGACGGCACTGCTATAAGCAGTGTTGAGGTGAAAGTTGACAATGGCCCTTGGCAGCAAGCCGAAATGAACCCCCGTAATAATAAGTACTCATGGAAGTTGTTTAGCTTTGACTGGGAAAACCCGGCACTAGGTGAGCATACCTTGGTTTCGCGAGTTACAGATGTTAATGGCAATGTTCAGGCAACCCCTGAAGAGCTGCCAGAAAGAGTAAGTTACTGGGAGGAGTTTGGCCAATTTCCTCGCACGATTACGATTTAAAAAATACCAACAGAGCAGTCCCCTAACCATTGACGTTTGAGCAGCAAGACTTAGAAGGTTTTATCCTTACTCGCCAATGGTTAGAAAGCTCGTCCGGCTTAGAGCTTGTCTACTGGTTGTGGACTGACAGCGGGCCCTGCCGAGCGCGCCTACAAGACCAAGAAGCGGTAATGTTCATTGAGTCGGCCAACAAAGACATAGCCTACAAACTTTTAAGGGGTGTCACGGGTTGGCGGCTTAAAGACACCAACCTCAAAGCTTTCAATCACAATCCAACATCAGCACTGTATTTCCGCAGCCAGCGGCAACTTTACTCTGCCCGGGATAAATTAAGCACTCAAGGAGTCACCTGTTTTGAGGCGGATATTAAACCGCCAGATCGATTCCTAATGGAAAGATTTATTCTTGGCGGCGTGAGCATTCACGCCAACTTATTTGCACGCTCCGGATTTGCGGATCTCAATAACCCGCGCTTAGCGCCGGCGTCTGTCAGGCCCTCACTCAAAGCAGTATCCATTGATATAGAAACTGACTTCGATGCTACTGTATTGTATTCCATTGCACTGTATTCCAAGCAGATACGTCGTGTGGATATGATAGGAAAGTCATCGGACTTAAACACGTCAAGGCTGGACTATCTACACTTTCATGCTGATGAAAAATCACTACTCCAAGCATTTATAGCTGAAATCGCGCGCTTAGATCCTGATGTGTTAATGGGCTGGAATGTTGTCAATTTCGATCTAAGTGCACTGCAGCGATTCGCCAACAGGGCGCAGCTGGAGCTGAGCCTGGGTAGAAATTCAGAAAAGGTAAAGTGGAGGTCGACAGCCAATAATCCCGAGAGAGAATATGCCCTGGTGCCAGGGAGGGTTGTGCTTGATGGCATAGAGCTGATGCGCTCTGCAACCTACCAATTTGAGAACTTTTCTCTCGAACATGTTGCGCAAAAACTTCTTGGTCGCGGAAAGTTAGTCGAAGATGTGGATGCTGCAAGCGAAGAGATTACGTCGCTATTTTTTACCAACAAGCAGGCGCTAGCAGAATACAACTTAGAAGATTGCAAACTGGTTTGGGATATATTTGAAAAAGAGAAGCTTATCGATTTTGCGGTCGAGCGAAGTCTTCTGACTGGGCTGGAATTGGATCGTTACGGCGGCTCGGTGGCTGCGTTTGATTTTCTGTACTTGCCCAGACTACACCGCGCTGGCTATGTGAGCCCAACATTGGATCCGCTTCCAAGCAGCAACATAAGTCCCGGCGGCTATGTGATGGAGTCGCAACCAGGGATTCATGAGAACGTTATAATTCTGGATTTCAAAAGTCTGTATCCCAGCATCATTCGAACATTTCATGTGGATCCATTGGCGCTGGTCTCCGGGCTAAAAGAGAACGATGCAATCATCGGCTTCGATGGCGGAAAGTTTTCCCGAGAGCAAGTGATCCTGCCTGAAATGATAACGACTCTTTGGGCCGCAAGAGACAACGCCAAATCACAGGGTAACAAGGTATTGTCTCAGGCCATAAAAATTATAATGAATTCTTTCTACGGCGTACTTGGTACATTGGGCTGCCGTTTTTTTGACCCGAGGCTGGTGAGTTCAATTACTAAAAGAGGCCATGAGATAATGATTCTCAGCAAAAAAGTAATTGAGTCTAAGGGCTACAAGGTGATTTACGGGGATACGGACTCGGTCTTCATTCATATAGCAGGCGCTGAGAAGCGCGACGTGGAAGCGATAGGCAGTCAGCTGGCGCTAGAACTCAATCAGTGGTGGCGGGATAAAATTCTAAAAGAACATCGGGTTCCTAGCTATCTGGAAATAGAATTTGAAACGCATTTTGTAAAGTTCTTGATGCCTACTATTCGAGGCTCTGAAACTGGCAGTAAAAAGCGCTATGCAGGTCTAACAAGCAGTGGTGAACTAGTCTTTAAAGGGCTTGAAACGGTTCGCAGCGACTGGTCTCCATTGGCGCGAGATTTCCAACAAGAGCTCTACAGACGTGTATTCTTTGGTCTACCCTATGCAGAGTATATAAAGGAAACTGTGCGCTTGCTCAGCGCTGGGGAGCTCGATGAGAAACTAGTTTTGCGTCGTCGTTTACGCCGCAAACTGGCTGACTACATTAAGAATGTTCCTCCCCATGTGCAGGCAGCAAGGAAAGCTGAGCTCTATAGAGGGTCAAAAGGACTTTCTGCACTGTATACAGGCGGAGGCTGGATCGACTACATAATGACAACTAGTGGGCCAGAGCCAAAGCAATATCAGCATTCGGCTATTGATTACAATTTCTATGTTGAAAGGCAGTTGACACCCATAGGGGATGCTATATTAGTGTTCGAGGCATCGTCTATGGATGCGATACTAAACAAACAGATTGGTCTTTTTTCTGAACAATGAGGCAACTATGACATGCTATTTGGTACTGACACTAATTGGAGACGATAAGCCTGGCTTGGTTGAGTCTCTCGCGAAAACAATCTCTGCCCATTCGGGCAATTGGCTTGAGAGTAATATGTCTCAGCTTGCTGGGAAATTTGCTGGAATTCTTAAAGTAAGCGTGGCGGAAGAAAACAGCGATGGGCTTGTTAAAGCGCTGCAGGCAATGCCCAATGGCCTCAAGTTAATGGTCGAGTATGCCGCTAGCCCAGCCACGGTGGGGGCGCCGGTAACGGTTGAAATAAGCCTAGTAGCCAATGATCGCCCCGGAATAATAAAAGAAATTTCCGCTGCGCTCGCTGCGCTGCGAATCAATGTGGAGTCCTTGACAACAACCTGCGCGCCAGCCCCCATGATGGGTGCAGAATTATTCAATGCCAAGGCAATATTGAATATTCCGCCAACTCTCGCGCTCGATCATTTAAAGCAAGAGTTAGAAAAGCTTGCTGACGACATGATCGTTGACATTGCAATATCCTAAATTGCGATTCGGATAGCTGGAAGGGTTAATTCGATTTGGTTAAGTTGGTCGACCAAATTAGTTAACAAGTTAATACACTCTACTGTTTCGAATTCGATAGCGGCACTAGGCCCAGTGAAATCGCTAGCGCCTATTCTATTGTAAAGCAGGACTAGGCAGGCTTTGCTCGCGTCTAGGTTTTGATAAAATAAGCCTTCAAAATCTTTCGATAAGGAAACTAGCACCGTGTCTAAGGTCGTGCCGTCATTGGCGGGAGTTTCGAGGATTAGGCTCTCAACGCCGTGCATCTGGGCTGCCACTGCACTTTGACTAGTCTGTGAATAGGGTGACTGCAGCGACACCTCAAATTCATTGTTGAGCATCGGGTACAATGATTTTGCCAGCAACTCTTGGGTGATCATTGAAGAGGCTGAGTTCAAAAGCAAACTTAGAGTTGCCTCCGAACTAATATCGTCGGCAAGTGATTCGAATCTGGCAATGGCTTGGCGCCAACTGAGTGCGCTAGATTCAAAATCTTCCAATAGCAGCCCGCTAGTTAGCCTAAGCATCTCTCGGCGCCTATTGTTGCCAAGCTGGCTTAATTGCAGTCCATTTTCTTGTTGATCAGTGGTCAATGTCTCTATCAGACGAAAGTCTTCGGCAATTCGCTGGCTTGTGCCACCAGGTTCGCCCCACAGCAAAAACTCAATGACGTGGAAACCGAGGGTCGCTTCGGTGACATCAAATAATCCGTGTTGCTGCCTTAGGGTTTCTGCCGTTAAATCTACATTAATATCATGCACAATACCGCTTTCCATATAGCCTTCGACGGAATCAATATAGCCGGCGAGTATCGGCCATTGATGCATCTGATAGTGAAGCTGGAACAATCGCAGGGACTCGTCTTCCGAGCTTATTCGGTAGCTGAAGTAGCGGTGGACCGCTGTCTGTTCAAACAGCGTATGTGCTATCGACCAAGACTCTTGAGCCGAGGTTAGCGCCGCGTCTGTTGGCCGCAGCAATAACGCATTGGTGCTAGCTAACAAAGTGTCAAGGCTACTGCCGAGCTCTGAGAAATTGCTGCTCACTTGGCTTAAGTAGGTTTGAAAAATTTGTTGAACCGACAAGGCCGTGTCCGAATCAAATTTTAGTAGATTGTTAGGCGTGACCGCAGGGTCGCTGTCATCAGAGATGTTAATCTCTGGCTGCTTCTGATCCGCTGGATTGCAGGCAGATAGCATACAAACTAGGACTAGCTTTGGGAGTAAAAAAAACCGACGATCAAAACACATAGTTTGGCCAATTAATTTCTAAGGGAGATCTGACGCCAACGCCGTTGTGCAGCCACTTGGGTCAGTTTCGAATCGCCATCCACCACGATGGGTTCAGCGACTTGCTCCAGCAAAGGGAGGTCATTGATTGAATCGGTATAGAAAATCCCGTCTTCAATTCGTAGCCCAGATGCAGCAGCGCTCAGCGTCGTTTCGTTGTCAAGCCAAGACCTGAGCTTCTTAACCTTGCCTTCTTGAAAACAAGGAGTGCCAGATATTTCGCCAGTGAAGTGCTCAGCCTGAACCACAAGGTCTGTTCCCAGCAGCGTATCAACCCCAAAATTTTCTGCTATTGCTTGAGTAATAAATGTATTTGTTGCCGTGATGATAACTGTGCGGTCGCCTGCCGCTTTGTGTTGTTCTACAAGGGCTTTTGCTTTTGGCAGCACCATCGGTTCGATGAACTCCGCCATGAACTCCTTATGCATGAGCGCCAACTCAGCGAGGGTTTTAGACATTATCGGGCTGAGCGTAAACCGGACATAAGCATGAATATCCAAGGTGCCAGTTTGATAATCAGCGTAAAATCTATCATTAGCCTCAGCATGGTGCTGTGCATCCACTAAGCCACGCTTGATCAAATACTCTCCCCAAGCATGATCACTATCGCCTGCTAGAAGTGTGTTATCCAAATCGAATAGTGCTAAACGCATTAGAAAGAACTGCCTTGAAATAAAGTGCTGATTATAACCTTGCCGCGATTGTAGGTCAGAGATTTTGTTGCCGGCTACTAATTCGATCAATTCATATTTAATTAAGCTATTGATATATATCATTAATAGGCTATAGAAGGAATATCAAGCCATTGAATAGATAGTGCCGATTATGAAACAATGACGTCTTAAACCTGTCTAAGGATGGTTGCCCGTGATTGACTCAAATGGTTATCGACCAAACGTAGGGATTGTGATTTGCAATGCCCTTGGCCAACTAATGTGGGCGAAGCGGATTGGTCAGGATGCTTGGCAGTTTCCCCAAGGCGGCATTGACGTCGATGAGTCTGTCGAAGCGGCGCTGTATAGAGAGCTCCATGAAGAGGTAGGGCTAGACGATAAGGACGTCAACATATTGCATGAGACTAAGGATTGGCTGCACTATGATCTGCCGGGAAATTATATTCGTCACCACAAAGACCCAATTTGTATTGGCCAAAAACAAAAATGGTTTTTATTGAGTTTGGAATGTGATGAGGAGCGTGTTGTGTTTGAAAAGTCCGATACGCCAGAGTTTGATGATTGGCGTTGGGTTAGCTATTGGTACCCGGTTAACCAAGTGATTGAATTCAAGCGGGATGTCTACAGGCGAGCGCTAAAAGAGTTGGTTACACCTCTTAACAACTATGTGCGCAAGAAGTAAGTCGATTCTTTGATAAGACTAAAGAGCCACTGAAAATAACCAAGATCATCGGCACCTAAACCCTTTCGGCGATCACAACCTAAACTACTACTGGGTCGAATATGCTCACAGATTTGCGAAGCATAGTGCAAGAAGTCAACGCTGCGAAAGATTTGCAGTCGGCCTTAAAGATTATTGTCCATCGAGTTCGAGAAACCTTGCAGACTCAAGTATGTTCGGTATTTTTATTGGATACTGACATTAACAGTCATGTCTTAATGGCGTCGGAAGGGCTTAACGACGAGTCCGTTGGCAGAGTCAGTCTCGAAGTCGGAGAAGGTCTCGTAGGGTTGGTAGCTAAACATGCGGAACCAATCAATCTTCGGGACGCGTCGCTTCACCCCAGTTTTCATTATTTACGAGAAACCGGTGAGGAAAACTTCCACGCATTTCTTGGTGTGCCCATCATTCACCATCGCTCTGTGCTAGGGGTTTTAGTTGTTCAGCACGAAGACAAGCGGCGATTTGATGAAGGTGAAGAAGCGTTTTTAATTACTCTTTCAGCTCAGCTGGCAGGGGTTATCGCCCACGCCGAAGCAACCGGCGCAATTGCTGGAACTAGCCCTTCCGGTCAGCGGACTTCGGATACAATTTTCCCTGGGGTGTCGGGTTCTTCAGGCGTCGCAATTGGTCGTGTCGTAGTCGTATTTCCGCCGGCTGATTTGAGTAAAGTTCCTGACCGTCGGGCACGCGATATCGATCAGGAGATCGCGTTTTTTCACTCCTGTATTGAGTCTGTCAGAGACGACATGAAGGCTCTATACAGCCGCTTGGCTGGCCACGTTCCTGAAGAAGAGCGCCAATTGTTCGATGTGTATTTGCACATGCTCGATGATGGCGCACTAGGCAATGAAGTTGTCGCTCGCATTAAACAGGGCAACTGGGCCCAAGGTTCGCTGGCATTTGTTGCCAATGAGCACGTTAGAACCTTTGAAAAAATGAACGACTCTTATCTCAGTGAGCGGGCGCTGGATATTAAAGACCTTTGCAGCCGAGTACTTTTTTATCTCCAGCAACGGGAAACCGTTGTTACCGAGTACTCCGACAATACGATTCTTGTTAGTGAAGAGCTTACCCCAGGCATGTTAGTTGAAGTGCCGAAGGAAAAACTACTCGGGTTAGTCTCGGTCAAAGGGTCTGGTAACTCCCATGTTGCTATTTTGGCGCGAACAATGGGAATCCCTACCGTGATGGGTGCGGTGGATCTCCCCTATGAAAAACTGGAAGGATTGGAAGTAATTGTTGATGGCTATAAAGGCGAAGTCATCACAAACCCGTCCGATCAAATGCGAGAGCGATTTCAAAATACCTTAGAAGAACAGAACCAACTGATCGCAGGTTTACAGGGCCTGAAGGATTTGCCATGTGAAACAGCGGACAAACATCGAGTTAGTCTTTGGGTGAATACTGGCCTTATGAGCGATGTTATGCAGTCGCT
>JBLGBD010000130.1:0-9523 GCA_047617585.1 Pseudohongiellaceae bacterium
TAGATAACACCTGCGGTATAGAAAAGCACCGGGGTTTCGAACAGATTTGAAAAATTTCTTGAAGTCTTTGCCACAAACTCTGGCACTTGTCCCTCTTGCATTAGCGCGAAATACTTAAGCGAAATATCACCCCGACGCACAGCAGAAGCGCGCGATCTGAATGTTAATACCATCACAAGAAATGTTAGCATTACGAGGGCGAACAGTGGGTTTAGCATAGTGTCTCCATAAATCTTGAAATGCCCTATCGACGAAGCCACGGGCGATTGTTCTCGTTTCGCAGTATAATTGCACTCATTCAGATAAAACACCCCACAATCCATTCTCTGGCCCCATGGTTTAATGCCCCAGACTAATTAAGGATCATGCCTTACTATGAATTCAGCGTTGTTTTCAGCTCATATTACTCATTTACAGTCGATTTACGAACAAGCGCTAGACTTTTCGGCCGGCGCTGAGTTCGATGCTGTTCTAATTCACAGCGGCAGTGAAAAACACTATTTTGGAGACGATCGGGGGGTGCCATTTCAAAGTTATGGCCATTTCTTGCACTGGCTACCCGTCAACCGCCCTGAGCAGTGTCTGCTCATTCAAAGAGGCGAAAAACCCAAGTATATACAGGTCATTCCTTCGGACTACTGGTATGACCAAAGCATAGACTTGGATGAGTCTGTGGCAAATGCTGTCAATATCGTAAGACTAACCAAGGTCGATCAGATAGCTGCCGAAGTCGCCCTCTCCAAAATTGCCTACATTGGTGAGGAAGCAAATAAATACAGCGCCCTGTTAGGGCCACAAATAAGCTGCAACCCTAAAAAGCTCTTGGGCTTTTTGGACTATCACAGAGCCTATAAAACCGAATACGAAATTAGCCAATTGCGAAGCGCCAATCAAACTGCATTAATAGGCCACGCCGCTGCCAAAGAGGCGTTTACGCAGGGCGGTACTGAGTACGACATTCATCAGGCCTATTTGAATGCCTGCCAGATTTTAGAAAATGAAGCGCCCTACACCAATATTGTGGCCGTCAATGAAAAGTCGGCGATTCTTCACTACCAAAACAAAAGAAGGGACAAAAGCACTAACAACCATGTCCTGCTAATCGACGCCGGTTATCGCTGCAACGGCTACGGTTCAGATATTACTCGAACCAGTGTAACCGCCTCTGCCCACCCAGTTTTTGTCGACCTTCTGAAAGGTATGGAAACAATCGAGCTAGCCTTAGTCGCTGCAGTCAAGCCGGGGATAAGCTATGTCGATATTCACGTTCAAACCCTGAAGATGATTGGCGAGCTATTGCTGCGTTTAGAAATAGTCACTTGTGACTCCGACACCTTGTTCAACCATCAGCTTACCCAAGTTTTTATGCCCCATGGAGTCGGCCACCTTCTCGGTGTTCAAGTGCATGACGTGGCGGGTTTTCAACAAGATATACATGGCACCCAGCTCAGCGCGCCTAGCCACTCACCCAACCTTCGCAATACTAGGCTGATAGAAAAAGACATGGTTTTCACGATAGAGCCTGGCTGTTATTTTATTCCAATGCTACTAGAGCCCCACCGCAGTTCTACATTCAAAAGCCTGTTCAATTGGCCACTGATCGATCAGCTTATTGGCAATGGTGGTATTCGCATTGAAGACAATGTGTTGGTAACTGATTCTGGCTCAGCTAATCTTACTAGGGGCAGCTAGTAAGATTAGCTTCTCCTAGAGGCTGGCATCGATTAGTTTTAGTACCAACCCCAGTGCGTGCTGATTCGCCTCACACACCGCTTTGCCACGCTGGCCAACAGCAACCGCGGCTGCTGGCGCCTGCAGCCAAGCAAGAATCTGTTGACCCAATGCCTGCTGATCTTTGACCGTAACTAGAGCACCTGCATTTTCAAGCTCTGAGCAAATGCTGGCGAAGTTATACTGAGAAGGGCCAACCACAACAGGCAGTTCAAGCGCGGCGGGTTCAAGTACATTTTGACATCCAGTATCCACAAGACTGCCGCCGACAAACGCTATTTTCGCTGTGCCGTAGTACGACATAAGCTCACCCATACTATCGCCAATGATGACTTGGTGAGACGATTCTACTGGCGAATTGTACGAGCGGCGACAAATCTTAAATCCTTTCTTGGTTGCCAGCTTGGCCACTGCCTCAAACCGCTCGGGGTGTCTTGGCACTAACAACAGCAAGGTGTCGGGAAAGCTATTTAGCACCATCGCAAACGCATCAAGCACCTTTGCCTCTTCGCCCTCGCGGGTACTCGCAGCAATCACTACGTTTCGATTAGCAGCCTGCATTGAGTCGAAAAAGGCATCGCCTTGGGGTACCAGGCTGCCCAACTCGACATGAAACTTCAGACTCCCAGTAACCCTCGTAGTCTCAGGGGATGCGCCCAAGCCTAGCAAGCGGTCTTGGTCGGGTTTTGACTGCGCAGCGATCCCATTTAAGCTTTTAAGCATTGGTTCAACTAAGCCGGCAAAACGCTGATAGCCACGGGCTGACCTTTCCGACATTCTGGCGTTAACCAGCAGTACCGGAATCGAACGCCGGCGACACGAATGTATCAAATTTGGCCAAAGCTCTGTCTCCATAATGATCAGCAGATCTGGTTTAGTTTTTGCTATAAAGCGGCCAAGAGCACCGGGGAGATCGTAGGGGAGATAGCTATGGGCAACCCTATCTCCATAGAACGTTTGAACCTGCTCTGACCCGGTCGGTGTCATTGTTGTAATTAACACATGATCGCCTCGCCCAAGCAGCGAATCTACTAGTGGTTTAGCAGCCACAACTTCACCTACTGATACGCCATGCACCCAAATCAAAGGTGCTGAACTAGACGCTCTTACGGGCGTGCCCGTTAGGCCGAAGCGCTCGAGTATTCGCTGACGATATCTAGGCGCTCGAATAGAGCGCAGCAGCAATCTGATAACTATGAGTGGCACAGCTAGATATAGCAGAAGTGTGTAGACGGTACGAGACACGTTAATTGGGTCCTTATTAGCTTGCAATGAGCTGTGATGGGAATGTTGTCACGAAGACGATACAATTAAGCCATCCACGCAAACAACGTCTTTTCTCTCAGCCAGCTAAAGGTAACTAATGACTCAACGCTATTCAACTGACATCGTCATCTTTGGCGGCGGTATAGCAGGCTGTTGGATCCTCAATAAACTGGTGAATGAAGGCTACAACGCAATACTCATTGAGCAGGGTGAGTTGGGCGGTGGGCAAACTTTGGCCTCTCAAGGGATAATCCACGGGGGTCTAAAATACGCCTTGAATGGAGCGTTAACCGGCGCCACCAACGCGATCGCCAACATGCCCCAGCGTTGGCGAGATTCCCTTGCTGGCACTGCTGATATCGATCTGCGAGGCGTAAAGGTTCTCAGTGAGAACTACTACATGTGGTCTAATTCTGGCATACGCTCAAAGCTAAAAACCTTTCTGGGAAGCAAGACTCTGCGCGGCCGAGTTGAATCTGTAGCTCAACAGGAATACCCGGAATTTTTTACTTCCGCCACCAATGCCGGCAGTTTGTATAAATTGCCTGACTTTGTAATAGAAACCGAAAGCCTACTCGCCACGTTAGTAAACGCTCAGAGGCAGAGAATTTTTCAAGCCAGTGATGATCAAATCAGTTTTCACCGCAATAGTGCCGGGTTGGTTTCAGGTATCACCATTGAAACGGCTACGGAACATTTTGTTATCGACACCCAACGGACGATTCTAGCAGCTGGTAAAGGCAACCAGTCACTGATAGACAATGCCGGTCTGCGCTCGGTAAAAATGCAGTTACGGCCACTGAATATGGTGTATCTAAAAAGCCAACGACTTACTCCAGTTTATGTTCACTGTATCGGCGATAGCTTTAGTCTCACTCCAAAACTCACCATAACATCCCATACAGATGCTGATGAAAATACAGTTTGGTATTTAGGGGGTGAGATCGCGGAATCTGGAGTTAACAAATCCAGCAGCGCGCAGGTAGACGCCTCCAAAAAACTTTTAGCCTCTTTATTTCCTTGGCTAAACCTTTCAGATGCAGTGTGGGATTGCCTTGCAGTTGATAGGGCCGAGCCAGCCGTCTCCAGCAATTTCAGACCTGATGATGCTTTTACTGCCGAGGAAGACGGAGTGATTGTAGCTTGGCCAACTAAACTCACGCTGGCCCCCTCGCTTGGAGATAGGGTCACAACGCTGTTAAAGAATTCGAATATCCTACCGACATTATCGCCTAACAAAGCTGAGCAGTTTCCTGGGTTAGAGCGCCCAAAATTAGCCGTAGCTCCTTGGAACTAAACCTATGACTTTACCCTTACGCGCTCTCGGTTCTACCGACATAATGGTTTCTTGCTTGGGCCTTGGCACTGTTAAATTTGGCCGCAATTCAGAAGTAAAATACCCAACCAATTTCTCCTTACCCAGCGACGTTGAAATCGAGCGTCTCTTGGCTGTTGCTCATGATCAAGGGATCAATTTATTAGACACTGCACCTGCCTATGGCAGTAGTGAACAGCGCATCGGGCGTCTTTTAAAAAATAGAGATCAGTGGATAATCTGTACCAAAGTGGGTGAGCAGTTTGTTACGGGTAAGTCTATTTATGATTTTTCTGCACAGAGCACGATAGCGAGTATTGATAAAAGTCTACGCTATCTGAATACTGACTATATCGACATTGCATTGGTTCATTCAGATGGCCGTGACCAACACATTCTCGACAAAACCAGTTGCTTTGAAGCCCTATCGAGACTTAAAGAAGCAGGCAAGATACGTGCGATCGGAATGTCTACTAAAACAGTCGCCGGCGCACTTAATGCTATGGCGCTGTGTGATGTATTAATGGTGACATACAATCCGTCAGCGCAGGAAGATGAGATCGTAATAGATGCCGCCCTGGAAAAAGGCTGCGGCATTCTTATCAAAAAAGCTTTTGACAGCGGCCATGCAGTCGTTGGTGGGAAAAAAGCCAGCGTCGCTAAAAACCTAGAGTTTGTACTTTCTAAGCCAGGAGTCAGCAGCGCAATTATTGGCACTATTAATCAAAGTCATCTGGCAGACAACATTGCAGCGGCTAGAGAGGCCTGCAAGTAGGTAACTAACTAGCCACCAACTTGTTTCATTTTCTCGACAATAGCCGATGTAGAACAGTTGTCTAAAAACTCTAAGGCTTTTACTTGACCGCCATAGGATTCGACAAATGCGCCGCCGACGACTTGGTCGAGGGTATAGTCACCGCCTTTTACTAAAATGTCTGGCTGCAGTTCCTTGAGCAGATTCTCAGGTGTATCTTCACTAAAACTAACTACCCAGTCCACAGCTTCTAGACCTGCGAGTACAGCCGCACGGCGCTCGACCGGATTTATCGGTCGGCCAGCACCTTTCAATCGATGAACTGAATCATCATTGTTGATCGCGACAATGAGACGGTTACCTAGTTTTTTCGCTTCAGCCAAATAGCCAACGTGGCCAGCATGAATGATGTCAAAACAGCCGTTAGTAAAGACGATAGTTTCACCATGGTCTTTAGCATCTTGCACCGCGATCTTTAATTGATCGGCGGTCATAACACCGCGGCCGGAATGATGTTCGGACAGAATTGCGCGGCGCATTTCTGGGCCGCTAATTGCAGCGGTGCCAAGTTTTGCGACAACCAGTCCGGCCGCCAAATTGGCTAATGCAGTAGCGTCTGCCAGACTATCTCCCGCTGCTAACGAGGCCGCCAGAACAGAGATTACGGTATCTCCAGCACCGGTAACATCGAACACTTCGCGCGCTTTTGCTGGCAAGTGCAGCTCCGCAGACTCTGGCCGGATCAACGTCATGCCATGTTCTCCCCGCGTTATTAACAGCGCCCCGAGATCCAATTCTTTTAAAAGCAAAAGCCCCTTTTCGACCAGGTCCTGTTCGTTGCCACAAGGCCCAACCACTGCTTCAAATTCTGACAGATTAGGGGTCATTAAAGTTGCCCCTCGGTACTTGGTAAAGTCGGAGCCTTTTGGGTCTACCACAACCGGGATTTGATGTTTTCGAGCGAGGTTTATCAGAAAGGGCACATCCGCTAGGGCGCCTTTGGCGTAGTCTGAAATTACCATAACTTGGCAGTTTTGAATTAGCGATTCAACTTTGCTACCGAGATCCTTTACATCCTCTTCGGTGAACTTTTCTTCAAAATCCAAGCGTATCAGCTGTTGATGTCGACTAATGACCCGAAGTTTTGTGATTGTCGGTTTACTGTTGGACACTAGAAAGTCGCAGTAGACACCCGCGGCTTCGAGTCGAGCCTTCAACTCGGTGCCAGCCTCATCATTGCCGATGATACCCACAAGTGTCGCAGCGCTTCCTAGGGCTGCAATATTCAGAGCGACATTTCCTGCACCGCCAGGTCGGTCTTCGCGGTTTTCTACTTTAACCACAGGAACAGGTGCCTCAGGGGACACTCGAAACGCGTCCCCATGCCAGTACCGATCCAGCATTACATCTCCGATTACTAGCAATTTTGCGTCCTGAAAAGGCGGCATTTTCAGTTTCATTGGTTAGTCTCCACCAGCACTCAATTGGGCATTTGTTACAAGCTTGGCATAATACCACAGCGGCTTGGTTTAGTAGATTAGACAGTTGTTCGGGATTTCGACCGCCTTCTGTTACAATCGCTGCCTGTTTTCAATGATTCCGACCTATACTGAAGTGTCTACATCATCCCCCAAATTAAGGCCAATAGGACAGTACATCTCTCCGCGATACTGGCCTATCTGGGTCTTTTACGGCTTTTTAAGGCTAGTAGCGAAACTGCCCTTCTCTTGGCAAATTGCAATCGGTACGTCGCTTGGTAAGCTTAGCTATCTCATCGCTAAGGATCGCCGTGACGCCACTGAAGTAAATCTACGATTGTGCTTTCCCGAGCTATCGGATAACGACCGCCAGCAGTTAGTGAAGAAAACCTTTATTTCTAACGGCATTGGCTTAGTTGAGATTGCAATGGCCTGGTTTGGTGATCGAGGTCGCTTCGACAACAGGATTGCCATAACCGGGCTTAGTAACTTTGAAGCGGCAAAGGCCAGCGGCAGGGGCGTATTGTTGCTGGGCGCTCACTTTAGCACCTTGGAAATGGGAGGGTTGCTCTTCAATACCGTGGCAGAACTAGATGCGACCTATCGCCCAAATGACAATCCGTTCTTCGATGCCATCATGTACAATGGCAGGAAAAGAAATGTCAGCAACCTCTTTGACAGAAAAAATATTCGTCAGGCAATGAAAAGTCTGAAAGCCGGGAGAGTGCTTTGGTACGCACCCGATCAAGACTACGGCCCTAAAAACTCTGTGTTTGCGCCATTTTTCGGCAACGAGGCCGCCACTATTACAGCCACTACCCGCTACGCATCATTCAATAAATCACCTGTTGTGTTTTTTAGCCACTATAGAAATGAAGACAACTCGGGCTATAACATTCATTTCAGCCCAGCTATTGAAAACTATCCAACAGGCGACGATGTTAAAGACGCAACGATAATCAACCTAGCGATAGAAACCGCGATTAGAAAACATCCTGATCAATATCTATGGTTGCATAAACGGTTTAAAACTCAGCGGGCAGGTGATAAAGCGAGACCCTACAATGACAAGAAAGCTCAGCTAGCTCGTGAATAGGCTGTCTTGGCAAGAAATTGATATCCGGATAATTGCTGTTCTAGCAAGTTTAGTTGTTTCTTGTTTTACCTATGCCTTTCCAGAACCACTCAACGATGACGCTTTTTTATATATTCGAACTGCCGAAATTTACTTAAACGATGGGCTTGCTGCGGCCTATAATCACTATAGTTGGGCCAGTTATTCTGTTTTGATTGGCACGCTGAGCCAGACTGGGCTGACGATCATACAGGCTGCTTTTCTCCTGAACAGCGCGTTTTTCGCTTTGTTAACCTTTGGCTTTGTAAGCGTTGTAAAAACCATTGATGGTTCCAACAGCACTTTGACCGCAGCCGCAATCCTTATCTTGGTATTTCCTGAACTCAATGAATACCGCCATTTTATCATCAGGGATATTGGATTTTGGGCATTGGTTTTCATTGCACTGTGGCAAATAAGCCTATTCGTTCAACGCGGTAAACCAGCCCATGGCCTGGGATTTAGTATTTCACTTTTGCTCGCTGCTAGTTTTCGGATTGAAGCAATTGCCTATCTTGTGTTCGTGCCTCTAATTTTGCTTGTTTTTCTTAGGAACAAGACGCAGTACAAAGATGTCGCTTTCCTGGCCCTAGGTTCTATCCTAGCACCGGTTGTCGCTTGGGCTATACTGTTAGCAAGCGGCGCCAGTGTGGTCGCTTTGAGCAGCGAATTTATTGCTATCTATTCTCCTTTTTTGCAAACCGTCTTTTCCCCAGAAGCAGACGAAACTTTGAAAATAAGTAACGCCCTTTTCGGAAGCTATGGTGCCATTTACTCAGGTTACTATTTGGCCCTATTCATGGCGGCAGGCTTTTTTGCATTACTGATTATTAGTATTGCAAATGCGTTAGGGTTACCCCTACTTACAGTTCTTATTGTAGGCTTGGTTAAGCAATTTGAGGCCCTGCGGAGCAAGCAAACAGATGTTCTATTTGCGGTAATCCTGGTTAATTTTCTGATAGTTTTTGGCTTTATATACATTACCCGATTTTTACCCAGCCGCTACTCGATGGTTTTAGCAATCTCAATAACCGCGCTGATTCCTGTATTAGTAGGCCATTGGTTTCAAGCTAGCTGGGCACAGGGTAAAGCACTACACAGGCTCGGGCCTTTGTTAGTGGTGGTCTATTTATTTGTCGATTCTTATATTAGCTTTGGGCGGTCCACAAGCTATATAGATGAAACTGTAGCTTGGCTCGAATCGGAGCAACTACAACAGGGCCAACTGATAACCAATGAAAGTTCCATCGGCTATTTAAGTCAGGTTGTCGAGGAGTATGACCGGGTGTCTAATGATTTTTTCATAAGCAAAATCGCAAGCGCAAAGGCCGGTGACTACATTGCGTTGGAAATGCGTTCGTCGCTGCTATTTTTCCTTGATGAGCAATTGGAACCAGGGCGCTTTGACCTTTTGGCAGAACAGTTCGAACTATTAGCCTCGTTCCCTGCTGGCTCAGAACCTCGAATAATAGTTTATAGGCGTCTGCCGTAAGCGAGCGATGCTACCAGCTTACTGGCTCTTCGCGCTTAGTGACTAACACGTCTTCTAGAATCATGTATCGAAGATCGGTTCCCATAAACACGTTTAATGCATCTTCGGGACTGCAGGCCAGCGCTTCACCGACGCGACTCAACGTAGTATTTACTAGCGCACCGCAACCAGATTGAGTTTGGAACTCAGATAACAGCCGATGCAAGTCGGGATTGCTCTGACTGAACACCACCTGCGCTCGAGATGTACGATCTTTCGATGCGACGAAAGGGAATTTTTTATACCAGTTACTAGTCATCGTTTGACTCACACACATATATTCATCATTGCAAGGCGCTTCAAAAAACTCGCTCGCGATGGTGTCTAAAATGGA
>JBLGBD010000131.1:0-9470 GCA_047617585.1 Pseudohongiellaceae bacterium
GAGGATTGTCCTAAAAATTGTCTTTGTGAACGAGCGTTATTATAGATTGAAAAACTTCAATAAAAACAGTGGATAATCGTGCTGTTCCAAATCAAGTAAACAGAATTCCCGTAATTTTATGCACATAATTTACGCTATCGTCACAAAAGGCTTTAAAAAAGCTAGTTTTATTTTTATTCGACCATTCAAAAACAGTTAACACCATGATAAACATAGAGTTTATTTGTTGGTTAATTTTTAATCAATTTGTATTCAGTTAGCGAATTTTCGAGGCTTGCGGGAATTTGCGTGAAATTATGCACCGACTTATCCACAGATTCTGTGGAAAAAACTTTTCACGCAGGTTGGGTTAAAAAAGTCTTGAAGCTCAAAGGTTTAGGCGGTGTATCTCAATAGCTAAATTAGCAAACCGGCCTAACTGATGCCGAAAGTGTAGTTCAGATTCTAAAATCATGCACAATTTTTTTATAGTGATTCGCAGCCATCACCACTTGTGCTATGGTGTTCATTAAATCGCTAACAGATGTTGTAAATGATAGAGTTAACCGGCGAGATTCCATTCTTATGGCGGCTAAGCGCAGAAAGCAGCGAAGGTTACTGCTCTGTGTCCATGGTTGTGCCATGCCCTCCAGAAACCGAGATAACAGATCTAACCATCGAGACTAGTGTGGTCAGTTTGTCGTCCGACAGCATGCGCTCGGAACAAGAAGAAACTTTAGAATGGAACCAAGAAGATCTTAGTCTGTTCTTAAAATTGGTTAACCATCAACAGCTTAGAAACGATCAACAAATTTCAGATACTGTGCGAGTAGATCTGACTGACCCAGACATAATAGACATTATCCACATTGTGGCGGCGGCAGGATTTGGGGTTGCGTTTACCTCTTACGGCTTACTCCAACTCGCCGACGGCAGTTACCCAGTACACAATTTTGAAGTAGGCTCACTGGCTTCTCTCAATACATTGGCAGGTTTTAAGCAGTGCGTAGTCGTGGACATCGAAGACGATGATGTGGTTTGTGTCCTGCTTGACGATATCGACGTGCAGGAAATAGATGAGTATGACCGCCTCAGCAGACACGATCTTCTGCTGGTGAAGCGAGTGGACATTCTTCACCCTGAGTTTGCTGAAAGTCAGGTAAAACCAAATTCAGCGACGCTGCATTAGAGATTCGCTGCTTGCTTAGGTCTATCTCCACTTGCGTTTGCCACGTCAAAAGCTCAGACGGTGGATGAGCCGCCAAGTTTTAACGTTTACCTCTCATTTTGCTCTTTGATTAAATCGTTTACCTACTAAAGCAGACGTAATGTTGACCTTTTGTATGTCGATAGCGCCGCCAGCGATTCCCCAGCCCCAGGCATCGCGCATTTTTTGCTCAATAGGAAATTCCCGAGAGTAACCATAGCCACCCATGAGCTGCATTGCTTTTCCCGTCACCTCGCGCACCGTTTCATTGGCAAAGCATTTGGCGATGGAACTTTCGCCAATAGATGGCAAACCTTTTTCTGCGTTAACGACGGCGCGGTAGAGAAGCAGTCTCGCGGCCTCCAATTTCATTTTCATTTCCGCTAATTGGATTTGCACCCCTTGGAAGTCCACAAGGGGTTTATCAAATTGGTGCCGCTCTTGGGTGTAGTCGAGGACATAGTCGAAGGCAGATTGAGCGACCGCCAGTGACATGGTGGTATTGCCGCAGCGCTCCAGATCAAAGGCATCCATTAGCTTGCTGAAGCCGCCTGCCGGCACCAGTATGTTTTCTGCGGGCACGAGAGCGTCGTCAAAATACATATCGGCGCTATAGACACCTCTAAAGCCCATGTGATGATCCCGCTTGCCAAAGCTAAAGCCTGGCGTGCCTTTGTCGATCAAGACAGCGCCAATGCCTTTGGCGCCAGCAATATTGTCCATGCGGCAGTAAACCAGATAGCTCTCTGAATGGCCCGCGCCTGAACTCCAACGTTTCGTCCCATTCAGGACGACCCCTTGCTCTGTTAGCGTGGCCGTAGTTCGCAGATCAGTCAGGGCTGAGCCAGCATTGGGTTCAGACATGGAGACGGCAATCACCGTCTCACCAGAGCAGACTTTGGGTAGCACTGCTTGTTTCATGCGTTCGCTGCCGAAATGGGCAATGGCAAGGGTTGGGCCAAAACAAGATTCAAAAATTGGGAATGCCACGGCAATCGATATCTTCGCAATCTCTTCCAACACGATCACGGCGTCGAAATGGCTCATGCCGGCGCCGCCATACTCTGGAGCTATATTGACTCCCAAATACCCCAGCTGGGCATAGCGTTTGCGCAGCGCGGCACTAACAGGCTCGTCGGTTTCTTCGATTTCGCGGGCGATAGCAGGCAGCTCAGCTTGGGCGAATTGGCGCACAGATTGTTGCAGTGCTTTTTGTTCCGGTGACAAATTGAAATCCATTAGGTGTTTCTCCAATACGGCGTCGACTGTGAATGTGGCTCCCTCAGGCATTGTAGAGCAAGACGATCCCAAGCCAAAGGACGTAGGGTTATGCAGGGATGCTAGGCTGCTGTTATACTGCCGCGCTTTTGTTCAACCATTTTCTAATTTCTCACCGAGATAACCGTAATGAGCTTGGAGTCCCTAAGGGCAGAAGTAAACAAACGCCGAGTACTCGCTATTATCTCGCACCCTGATGCGGGCAAAACCACTATCACCGAGAAACTGATACTGCTTGGCAATTTGATTCAGATTGCAGGATCGGTGAAAGGAAAGCGTAACGAAAAGCATGCCACTTCAGATTGGATGACAATGGAGCAGGAGCGCGGCATCTCGGTTACCTCGTCGGTGATGCAGTTTCCTTACAACGACCGTATCGTTAATCTTTTGGATACTCCCGGCCACGCAGACTTCTCAGAAGACACCTACCGAGTTTTAACCGCGGTGGACTCTGCGTTAATGATCGTAGATGCCGCTAAGGGTGTGGAGGAACGCACTATCAAGCTGATGGATGTGTGTAGGCTGCGGGATACGCCTATATTTACCTTCGTCAACAAGTTAGATAGGGACACACTGGATCCCATTGAAATACTGGATGAGATCGAGACCGTATTGAAAATTCAGTGCGCCCCAATCAATTGGCCCTTAGGCATGGGGAAGGGTTTTAAGGGGGTGTACAACCTCTATACCGATCGTCTCTATGTCTATCAACAAGGCCATGGCCATGAGTTGATTGAAGCAATTATCATCGACGGATTACACAGCCCTGAGGCCGATCAACTGCTAGGACGCGATGCCTCCGACTTTCGAGATCAGATCGAATTGGTCAAAGGGGCGAGCCATTTATTTGATAAACAGGCCTATCTGAGCGGAGCTATGACGCCGGTTTACTTTGGTACGGCTCTGGGTAACTTTGGCGTCAAAGAAATGTTGGATGATTTTGTCGATTGGGCACCGGCACCGCGGGACAGAGAAACCGAAACCCGTGTTGTTGCGGCGAACGAGTCAGACTTCAGCGGCTTTGTGTTTAAGATTCAAGCCAACATGGACCCTAACCATCGAGACCGGATTGCGTTTATGCGCATCTGCTCTGGCGAGTATCAGAAAGGGATGAAAATTCGGCACACTCGCCTAGGTAAAGATGTGAAAATAGCCGACGCGGTGACATTTCTAGCCGGTGACCGCACCCAAGCCGACGGCGCGGTGTCCGGGGATATTATCGGCCTCCACAATCACGGCACTATTCAAATTGGTGACACCTTTACCATGGGTGAGAACCTAAAATTTAGAGGTATTCCTCACTTTGCACCTGAGCTGTTTCGACGTATTCGTCTAGCCGATCCGCTTAAAATTAAACAGCTGCAAAAAGGTCTGACCCAGCTCTCCGAAGAAGGCTCAACCCAGGTGTTTATGCCGCTGCGAAACAACGATTTAATTGTTGGGGCAGTAGGAGTTTTACAGTATGAGGTGGTGGCTTACCGACTAAAAGACGAATACAAAGTCGACTGTATTTACGAGCCGGTGACAATGTTCGGAGCGCGCTGGGTTTACAGTGATAACAAGGCTAAGTTTGAAGAATTTCGCAAGAAAGCTCATGACAATCTCTCGATTGATGGGGGTGGTTATCTCACTTATCTGGCACCAACTCGAGTCAATTTAAGTCTTATACAAGAACGCTGGCCAGAGATTGAATTTCGCGCCACCAGAGAACACTAAGCATGTTGCCTAGAGATTATTATGCCCACTAGCCATATGGACTTTGCCATCATCGCCGAAGATGGTAAGGCGCGCACTGGCGCTATGTCCTTTCCCCGGGGCAAGGTCGCGACTCCGGCATTTATGCCCGTAGGAACCTATGGTTCAGTCAAAGCCGTGAATCCCGATCAGGTGAAGGCAACCGGTGCTGATATTATTTTAGGCAACACATTTCATTTGATGCTCAGACCCGGCACCGAGATTATTCGTCAGCATGGCGATCTGCATGATTTTATGGGCTGGGACAAACCTATTCTGACTGACTCTGGGGGCTTTCAAGTCTTTAGCTTAGGTGAAATGCGCAAGATATCTGAAGAGGGCGTGAATTTTCGCTCCCCCGTTGACGGCGCTAAGATTTTTTTGGGGCCAGAATCAGCCATTCAGGTTCAGCATGAATTGGGCTCAGATATCATTATGGCATTCGATGAGTGCACGCCTTACCCTGCCACTGCGAGTGAGGCTCGAGCTTCTATGGAGCTGTCTATGCGCTGGGCGCGGCGCTGTGTGACGGCTCATGGAGACAATTCGGCGGCTTTGTTTGGAATAGTGCAGGGTGGCATGTATGTGGATTTGCGCAATGAGTCCATACAGCAACTCATGGAATTGAACTTTCCGGGGTATGCCATTGGTGGCCTGTCGGTAGGTGAGCCTAAAGATGAGATGCGACATATAGTCACTCAATGCGTTGATAATCTGCCTAAGGACAAGCCGCGTTACTTGATGGGTGTGGGCACCCCGGCAGATATTGTCCATGCCGTCAGCCATGGGGTTGATATGTTCGATTGCGTGATGCCTACCCGTAATGCGCGAAATGCGTACCTATTTACGTCAAAAGGGCTTTTAAAGCTGCGCAATTCCAAATACCGCGGCGATACTGCTCCGGTTGATGAAAATTGCAGCTGTTACACTTGCCGAAACTTCTCACGGGCATACCTGCATCATCTGGATAAGTGCAAAGAAATTCTCGGGGCGGAGCTCAATACAATTCATAATTTACACTATTATCAATCGCTTATGAGTGATCTGCGAGAGGCGATAGTCTCTGGGAGACTAGACTCCTTCGTCGCTCAATTTGAACAAGACCAAGCCGGTGAAGGCCTGTAGGAGTTCGGATTGGGTGTAATTAGCCTAATTAGGCCTTGAATTCCTCCGTATGAGACCAACAATGAAAGCTAGATCAAGATTATCGACAGATAAAACGCGCATCGGCTTTTTTCTTTACCATCGAATTTTTTTTGCAGGTGGCAAAACACGTTATACTGCAAGAAAATTGCGTCAACCCTAAATGAACTAACGAGACTACTCATGAATTTTCTATTTCCTACCGCTTACGCTCAAGAAGCTGCGCAACCGTCTGCAACCTACAACATAATTTTGTTCGGCGGCATGATTGTGCTGTTTTACCTTATTTTGTGGCGTCCTCAGTCAAAGCGCGCGAAAGAACACAAAGAACTAATAGGCAATATCTCTAAAGGCGACGAGGTCATGACCTCAGGTGGCCTGTTGGGCAAGGTTGTGCGCATTGACGAGGATTATCTTGCGTTGGAAGTCGCTGATGGGGTTGAGCTTAAAATGCAAAGATCGTCGATTGCAGCGGCGCTTCCAAAAGGCACTATAAAGCAAATCTAAAACACTTGAGGCTCAAGTTGAGCGTCAAGTCTTAAATCCAATAATTGAACACGTGCGATTCATTGCGGAAATTCTATGTTGAACAAATACCCCCTCTGGAAAAACCTTCTCGTGCTTTTGGTGGTGATTCTAGGCTTTGTCTATGCCATTCCTAATATTTATCCAGACAATGAAGCACTGCAAATCACTAACGAGAACGTTGTGCTTAGTGAAGCGGATCTTGCGGTTATCACAACGGCGTTAGAAGCGGCAGAGGTTGAAGTCTTTGGCGAGGAAGTGGATGAGTCGAGTATTTTGATACGCTTCAATAGCGTCGATGATCAGCTTAGGGCGAAAGCCGCCATCGAAGCCGCCTTGACCGACGACTATCTCATCGCGCTGAACTTAGCTCCGACCACGCCTGCATGGCTGCAGGCCATCGGCGCGCGGAAAATGAGTTTGGGTCTGGATTTACAGGGCGGTGTGCACTTTTTGATGGAAGTTGACATGGAGGCAGCTTTGCAGCGCCGCATGGAAGATAATCTCTCAAACGTGCGCACTATTTTGAGAGAGCTGCGTATTCGTAGCCGCGGCTTGACGATTATCGACAACACCCATTTGGAAGTCCGCTTCGCCAATGCCGATGACCGTATTACAGCAAGACGAGAGCTGAATACCAGCTTTCCAGAAATTCAATTTCAAAACCGAGACTCCGGTGAGCTTGCAATCCTTGATATGCGCTTAACCCCCGATACTGTGCTGCAAATTCAGCGGGACACTATTCAGGCAAATCGTACAACCTTATTTAATCGCGTAGACGCCCTTGGCGTGTCTGAGCCCACAGTTCAGCAGCAGGGCTCGAACCGTATCGTGGTTGAGTTGCCTGGGGTTCAGGATCCTGCTCAAGCGATTCGTATTTTGCAGCGTATCGCAACCCTTGAATTTCACCTGGAAGCACCCTTGGGCGCGCCACGGACGTCCTATGAAACCTATCAAACCCCTGACGGCCTAGTAGTGGATGTAGACAACGATGTGATTCTTCAGGGTGATCGTATTAGCAGTGTGCGTTCAACTCTTGACCAAAACAGTTTGCCGCAGGTGCAAATTAACCTAGATGCCCAAGGCGGCAGTCAGATCAATCGGGTGACCCGTGAGAATGTTGGCCGGATGATGGATATCTTGTTAATCGAAACTAAATCACGAACCAATACTTCCCTAAATGACGCAGGTGAAGAGGTTGAAGAGGTAGAATTCTACGAAGACAAACGCTTAATCAGCCACGCAACGATTATTACAGCGTTGCCTCGAACATTCGTCATTACGGGACTCTCTGGCGGGGAAGCCAATGAGCTTTCACTGCTCATTAGCTCTGGATCGCTAGCTGCACCAATGACCATTGTAGAGCAGTCAGTTATCGGCCCTTCTATGGGGCGTGAGAATTTAGAGCAAGGTATGTTGGGAGTTCAAGTCGCGGCGGCGTTAGTTGTGCTGTTTATGCTGGCCTACTACCGTGTGTTTGGCTTGGCGGCTAACGCTGCGCTGATCATGAATATTTTGATGATATTCGCCGTCATGTCCATCATCTCGGCGACCCTGACATTGCCGGGCATCGTTGGTATCGTGCTGACAGTGGGTATGGCAGTCGATGCCAATGTGTTGATTTTTTCTCGGATTAGAGAAGAGTTGGCAGAAGGCGTGTCACCACAACAAGCTATTGATGCTGGCTATAACCGTGCTTTTACGACGATTTTTGATGCCAACCTGACAACGTTTTTAGTTGCAGTGGTTTTGTTCACGATTGGTACTGGGCCTGTTAAGGGCTTCGCCGTCACACTGATGATAGGTATTGTCACTTCTATGTTCACAGCTATCATTGGAACCCGTGCCATAATTAACTTTATTTACGGTGGGCGCAAAGTAAAGACTCTTTCCATTGGCGGCAGACAGCCAGAACCTGCGGCGCAAGCATAAAAAATTAAAAGGCGATCACATGGTACACAGCACAGAATTCGACTTTATGGCCTATCGCAAGATTGCAGCGATTGGTTCCGGCATCTTGATTATTGTTTCATTCGTTTCACTACTTTTTAACTCACTGCAATTCGGCTTGGACTTTACCAGCGGTACATCCGTCAGGTTAAGTTATTCTGAACCGGTTGAAATCCGAGCGGTGAATTCGGCGCTTCAAGAAAATGGCTATGTCGATGCGGTGGTAGTTCGGTTTGGTTCAGATCGAGACATTCGAATCATATTGCCTGTTGATGCAGAAATCGCCGCTGAGGGCCAGGCCGCAGCGGCAATTGAGGTGGGTGAAACCATAACAGCATTGCTGCAGCAAACCAGTCAATCCCAAATCAGTTTGCTGGGGTCAGATTACGTCAGTGCCAAAGTTGGCGAGGAGCTTGCGGAGCAGGGCGGCTTGGGCATGTTGGTGGCTTTAGGTATTATCACGGTCTACATCGCCGTGCGTTTTCAATTCAAGTTTTCAGTCGGTGCGGTTGCGGCACTCGCCCATGACATAGTGATCACCTTAGGTATTTTTTCTGTCTTCGGGATTGAGTTTAATCTGAATACTCTCGCGGCGCTGCTGGCGATTGTAGGTTATTCACTGAATGATACTATTGTTGTATCGGATCGAATCAGAGAAAACTTTCGCCGACTTCGCAAAGGCACCCCAATTGAGATGGTTAACATAGCGCTCAATCAAACTCTGGGTAGAACGTTAATTACTTCATTGACTACCTTGTTGGTGCTGGTGTCCATTTTGCTAATTGGCGGCGAGTCCACTCAAGGCTTTGCTATAGCGCTGATCATAGGTGTTGTAGTTGGTACCTATTCCTCAATTTATATAGCCTCCAGTGTCATTCTCTACATGAATGTCACGAAAGAAGATTTGATGATTCCAATTAAAGAAGGAGCAGATCTCGAGAGCACGCCTTAAATTCAAGGGCCATGGCTCTCGCACTGTCGCTTTTGTTAGTTAGCATAATAAATTGAGCTTGGCGAAACTTGCCTTTATTGCTATGTTCTGCAGCCTGAAGTGCCCTAGTTAATAAGGACGAAGTGTAGTGGGTTTGCTAGACCGACAAAGATCGCTCAAAGCTCGATGGCCTAGCTCGCTAGTGCTAATTCTTAGCACCTGCTTGGCTATTGTTAGCGCCACAGCTTCGGCTCAATCTAGTGAGCTATTTCCTCGCCCCTCAGGCTTGCTGCCAGCGGTAGCGTTTTGGACAAAAGTCTATACGGAAGTCGATACCCAAAGCGGCTTTCTGCACGACTCTCTGCACCTGTCGGTAATTTATGCAGCACTGCCCCGTGACACTATAATTATAGAAGATCGGCGTAGACAGATTCAAGAGGATCTACGCGAGCTCGGGGCCGGCAAACGTAATCTGCTCACCCGCAGCCAGAAAGAAATCTTAGCCCTGTGGCCAGCCGATGTTAGCAATGAAACACTTCGCCAAGCTGCGAGCACAGTGCGCTGGCAGTTAGGCCAGTCAGACCGCTTCTTAGCAGGGCTGCAGCGTTCAGGGGCTTACCGCAGCTATATCAATCAAGTTATTCGCGAGCGCAATTTGCCTTTGGCCTTAGGTGCGCTGCCCCATGTGGAATCTTCGTTTAACCCTGGCGCTTATTCTAGCGC
>JBLGBD010000132.1:0-9261 GCA_047617585.1 Pseudohongiellaceae bacterium
GACGAGTCGGATCAAGGCTGGGAGTTTGCCGGACCGACTTGGGTTGGCGGTGAGCGCAATGGCGGCGGTATCTGGGAAACCCCCTCCATCGACCCAGAACTCAATATGATTTATTTCGCCGTCGGCAACCCCTTTGGCGACAGCACTAAGCGGGACGGCATGAATCTGTTTACCGACTCTCTCATCGCCTTGTCGCTAGACACCGGCAAACTCGAATGGTTTTATCAGCAGGTGCATCACGACGTCTGGGATTACGATTCTGGCAATCAGCCTATTTTATTTGATATGCAAGTAGACGGACAGCCGGTTAAGGCATTGGCCGAAGCCAATAAAAATGGCTGGCTTTACATCCTCAATCGAGAAACTGGCGAACCGGTACACCCGATTATAGAAACCCCTGTTTCAACGATCACCGCTGTTGAAGGCGAGGTGCCTTACCCAACTCAGCCGATTCCTCACAAGGCCAACGGTGAACGCATGGAACCGGTATCGCCGGTGTTCCCAGTCGATATTCCCCCCGAGCATCTAGAAGGCAATGAGCTAGTTGAGCAGTTCACTCCCATAGGCCCGGGCCAAATTTTTTCTCCCGGCTATGGGGGCGGGTCTAACTATTCACCTATCGCCTTCAGTCCTGATACCGGCTTGCTGTATGTTAACGCGATAGACCAGCCGTTCAATTCAGGGCGTGATGCAAAAGGTTACTTCTCAGCCTATGACCCAACCACGGGCGAATTAATTTGGCGGCAGATATTCGAAGGCTACGGCCAAGCCGGCTCGGTGGTCACCAAGGGCGGTGTAGTGTTTGTCGGCACCGGCAGCAATATCGCAGGTTATTTTTTCGCATTCGATGCGAGAACAGGCGAAGAACTTTGGAAATTCAATACCGGTGCTGGCGTTTTTGCGTCTCCTTCAATCTTTGTAATCGACGGCAAAGAATATGTCACTGTCGCGTCCGGCGGCGGATCTCGAGGTCGGCGCGGCGGGGATTTAATTTTGACCTTTGCACTGCCACAAAACTAATAATGGGAACCCTGTCTTTGAGTAGCATCAACTTGAAACTAAAACTTCAAAACACGCTTAGAATCACTGCAACAAAGATGACAGCGCTCTTTTTCCTGCCCGCTGTTCTTATCAGCGGCAGTGTCTGGGGCCAAGACAGCGAAGCCTTTGATAGTTGGTTAGCACAGCTCAAACAAGAAGCCCGCGAGACTGGCATAAGCGATGCCACCCTAGCCATCGCATTTTCCGAAATTACGCAGCCGGTAAAGGCAGTGATCGAGAAAGACCGCTCTCAGCCAGAGCGGGTGCAAACCTATGACGACTACTTAACCGCCAGAGTCACCCAGTGGAAAGTGGACACCGGCAAAGAACTCATGACAAAGCACAATGCTACCCTAGCAAGCGTCAGCAAAGCCTTTGGCGTTCAGCCACGCTTTATTGCGGCTATCTGGGGAATGGAAACTAATTTTGGCACCTATCCTATACGCGAACCCTTGTTCAATGTGCTCGCCACTTTGGCGTTTGACGATAGACGGGCTGCCTATTTTCGAGGAAATTTTTTAGCGGCACTGAAAATTTTGGACAGCGGCTTTCCAAGCTATGAGCAGTTAACTAGCTCATGGGCGGGCGCTATGGGCCAGTCGCAATTCATGCCGGATAGTTATTTAGAATACGCAGTAGACTTCGACCAAGATGGCCGCGCCGATATATGGACTAACGAAGCCGATGTGTTTGCCTCTATCGCTAATTACTTTAAGGCACGCAACTGGCAGGACGATCAAACTTGGGGCCGCAAGGTGATGTTGCCAGCTAATGGTGAAGAAACCTTAGTTGGGCGCCAGGCTGATGGTTTAACCCCTGACCAGTACTGTAAGCGCTACGATAGCCTAGGTATTTGGCGTGACTTACAAGACTGGCAAGAGCTCGGAGTTAGAAAATCTGATGGCGGCGATCTCCCGACAAGGTCGATTCCTGCAGCGTTAGTGCTGGCCGACACCGGGGACAACGAGGCTTATTTAGTCTATCGAAACTTTTGCTCTATTATGAGCTACAACCCTGCGTTTAAATATGCGCTATCTATCGGGCTACTTTCTGATCTGCTTGATTGAAAATCAGCGAGTTGATTAAAGCCCACTATTTGCGCAACTCAGTGTCTAATTGAAGCCCGCTATTAATTGAAGCCCGCTATGTTATTTACCATCGGCTATGCCACAAAACCATTCGCTACTTTCATCGATCAGCTTAAACACCATGAAATCGATGTGGTAGCTGACGTAAGGTCTGTGCCATTTAGCAAGCTGTTCATTGACTACCATCAAACGGCGTTAGAAAAAACCTTGCCACAACACGAGATAAAATATGTGCATCTGGGCAAGGAGTTAGGTCCAAGGTCTAAAGACCCCGCTCACTATGACAGCAGTGGTCAGGTGCAGTTTTCAGCGCTTATGGGGTCGACGCTATTTCTGCAGGGCATAGAACGCTTAAACTTAGGTTTGACTAAGGGGTTTAACATTGCGCTACTGTGCGCTGAAAAGGATCCGGCCGGGTGTCATCGCAGTCTGCTGGTTTCCTACTATTTGACTCGCGCACAGCGCCTTGAAATTCAGCACATAGATCATGAAGGCAAGCTTGAGTCTCAGGCGAAGCTGGAGCAGCGCTTGATTACCCAACAAGATTTAAGTGTAGACTTACTTACCCCTGCCGCAGAGCTAGCGCAGCTTGCTTACGAGCAGCAGCTTAAGCAAACCAGCTACCGAAAATAATTCAGAGCACCGCGCCATGTCTTTTCTTGAACACAAAATCCCGCCGCCCGTCGTGGCCCTATTTTTTGGTATTTGCATGTGGTTCGCTGCTCAACTGGGCCTGCAGATCAACCTGCCTTTGTGGCTCAGCCGAACTCTAACTGCCGCCACATTAATTTTAGGTCTGCTGTTGCCTATCGCCGGAAGCATTGAATTTAGAAAAGTAAAAACCATTATTAGCCCACTTCAGCCAGAGCAGGCATCTACGCTGGTAACTAGCGGCGTTTTCCACTACTCCTCAAACCCGATGTATCTGGGCATTAGCTTGATCTTAGTGGCATGGGCGATATACCTGTCTAGTCTTGGCGCGCTGATGTTAGTGCCTATTTTCATGCTGTACATCGACCGATTTCAAATTCAGCCAGAAGAGCGAGCCCTGGCCGCCAAGTTTGGGGATGAGTTTGACTCTTATCGACAGTCGGTCCGCCGGTGGCTTTAGCTGCTCGCCGCATGGGAGCGCGAATAAGCAGTTGGCTTATCGATCGCTGCCGACGCTTACCGAAAAAGGCTCTGGCCATTTTCGCGCTTGCCTTATTTGCCTCTGGCTGTAACCCGATGGGGCACACAGCTGACCCGGCCCCGGCAACTGATCCTAACGCCTTCTTAAGTTTCACCATGAGGAACACCGAGATACGGCAAGACATTCTTACCGCGCTGACAAATCAGGGCATCGAGCACTGGCTCAATGAAGACGGCTCAGTGGGGTTTTATGCGAAAGATACAGACGCTGTCGACAGAATTGGTTTTAGCGCCATTGGTGAATACGCCGCGAGAAACTAATTTATTTATTGGCCTCGGAGTAGATACGCATCTAGGCTTATTTACCGTATGCTTGCACTGCTTATTAACCCAACATATTCATATTCTACTTTGGTATTTTCATGAAATCGTTTCCTGATCCATTTTACCGCTGGCGACCTCATCCCTGGCACGGGCTCGAAGTGGGTCCAGAGCCACCTCGTATTGTGCATGCCTTTATCGAAATCTGTCCCTTTGACTTGGTTAAATATGAAGTCGATAAAACCACAGGCTATCTGCGGGTAGACAGGCCACAGCGTTCTTCCTCACAGCACCCAACACTGTATGGGTTTATACCAAAAACCTACTGCGGGGATAGAGTCAGCGCGCTAATGGAAGGCTCTAAGCGCGGCGATGGCGATCCGCTGGACATTTGCGTGGTGACGGAACGGCCCATATCAAAGACCGAGATTATTCTAAATGCTCGAGTGGTTGGTGGCTTGCCCATGTTAGATGGCGGTGAAGCAGACGATAAAATTATCGCCGTGCTGCAGAACGACCCAATTTGGGAATCGGTAGACGATATTGAAGACCTGCCTAATGCGCTGGTGGAGCGCATGCGCCACTACTTCATGACCTATAAACTAATGCCCGGTGAAGAGAACAAAGTCTCAATCGGCCCTGCTTATGGCTATGAGCACGCCAAATTAGTCATACAAGCCTCGATGGCTGATTATGGCAGCGAGTTTGGCTCAGACTAAAACGCTGACAGTGCCCCAAAGCGGAAGTCGGCAGGGTCTGATAGACTAGAGCAGTTACGGGCTCAATAGCCCAAATTTAACCAGCGCCAAGGCTCTTGCTTGGCGCTCCAAATTGAGGAATTGCGCCATGACTCAACGTAAACAGCTAAGAGTAGGCCCCCTGCTTCTGGGGCTATCGTTTTGCCTTACAGCAGGCAGTGTAGCGGCACAAGACGAAGCTAGGCCTGACCTAACAGGTACCTGGACTAACGCCTCTCTAACAGGGCTATCCAGACCCAGTGGGGTCGAGCAATTAATCGTATCTCCCGATGTTGCGGCGCAAATTGCCGCCGGCACGACCATCGCCGGTTTAGCACCCGGAGATTTTGATGAGAATACGCCGGTGGACGAAGAAACCGGTGCTCCGCCAGCGGGCAGCTTCGATTTCGGGCTTCGCGGCTACAACTCTTTTTGGACCGATCCAGGCTCCAGCTTAGCCCTGGTTAAAGGTGAGTTCCGAACCTCTTACATCACGATCCCAGAAAACGGCAAAGTACCGCGCTTGGAAAACCCGAAAGTTAGCTTCCAAGACCGTGGCTTTGGCCGCCGCTATTTAACTGGCAATGGCGATAACTCGGGCCCTGAGGCCCTGCCTTTAGCTGAGCGTTGCCTGCTTGGGTTTGGTAATACCGCGGGTCCGGGCATGATGGGTACGCTGTACAATAGCTCCTATCAATTCATTCAGACCGACGACTATTTCATGATCAACGTAGAGATGGTTCATGATGCCCGCATCATCCCCACCTATAGCTCGGCCGAAGAAGCCCGTGCCAATCGTCGGCCTGATGTACTAAAGCCGTGGCTTGGTGATTCCGTCGGCTGGTATGAGGGAGCTACGTTAATCGTCGAGACCGTCAATATTAACCCACAGCAAATGGAGCAAAGCTCGGTGCCAATCACAAAAGATGGCCGCATTATCGAGCGCTTTAGCCGCTATGCTGACAACGAAGTTTTCTATTCGTTCACTGTGCAAGACCCCAATCTTTACAGCCAAGCATGGACTGCTGAGCTTAGTTTTTACACCCTTGAGGGCAACCTCTATGAGTACGCGTGTCATGAGGGTAACTATGCCATGTCGGGTATTTTGGCCGGCGCTAGATTGCAAGAAGCACAAGAAGCGGCAACCAACGACTAAGCACACGGCAAACAAGCCGAGCGCTCAAGGGCAAGGGTTTTATGTGGCGGGTTAGCTGCATAAGGGCCTTGCCCTTTTTGTTACAGGTAAATGTGGCCATAGGGACAGGTGAGTCCCAATAGTGGTCCCTGAGCGAATTACTGTGTTATAAATCAGTCCTTATAATAATAAACACAACTGTCTAACATGTTCGACGCTTTAGAAAACACCTCCCTTGCACTTTGGGTAGGGGAATCCCTATGGGCTTACCCCGGCCTGCTCAGCGTTCACATTATTGGTCTGGCGATTGTTGTCGGCCTTTTTACAATGCGCGACTTAAGCCTGTTGGGGATGTTTGCAGCAATCGATTCTAAGGTGTTTCTGGGGTTCAACAAAATAGCGGTGATTGGGTTTGTAATTAACGCTGCATCCGGCTTCATGCTGTTCTCATCTCAAGCTTCACACTTTATTCAAAGCACGCCCTTTCTTATCAAGATTGCTGCCATCACATTCGGTATGACTCTCGCCTGGGTGCTGCACAGCCGGCTGAGTAGAGGTAGCTATAATAAAGTGACAAGTGGTACTAAAATAGTCGCCGGATTGTCTATCCTTAGCTGGCTTAGCGCCATCGCCGCTGGGCGACTCATTGCGTATCTATAGGCCTAGTCATGCTGGATTTTCTCGCACACACTTTTCTTGGCAGCCCGTTAAACGAATGGATACAGGCTACTTACTGGTTATGGCCGGTGATGGAAATTACCCACTTCATTGGCTTGGCGCTATTGATGGGCGGCTTACTGGTGGTCGATCTACGCATGTTGGGCCTGTTCAAATCCTTAAGCCTAGCGGCTACTCATAAAGTGCTGCCCATCGTCTTGTTCGGATTTGCACTGAATCTAACCACGGGCATTTTGTTTTTCGTCGGCGACCCCATGCGTTATTCAGTCAATGTAGGCTTTCAGATTAAGATGCTGTTAGTTTTACTGGCTGGCGCAAACGCCTTGCTTTTTCACAGCCGGTATTGGTTGAATGCTCAATCTAGTATTGCAGTGGCGTTAAATAGGGTAGATGAAAGGCTTGTTGCTGCCATGTCATTAGGCTTGTGGACAGCTGTGCTGCTGCTGGGCAGACTAATCCCCTATGTTAGTACGGGTTAGACCTAGGCTGCCGCCGTAAAGCGGCAGCTTAGGTTGCGTCGACTATTTATACTTCGATGGATAAAAACGCACAGATGCCCGTGACGACTCAGGGTCACAGTCGTAAGCGGCGAGCTTGTAACCCGCCCGAGCTGGAATCCACCGTGTGGTGTAGGACGTTGGTTCTAATAAAAACATTGGGTCGGCAACGGTAAGCGTTACCCGCAGGTCATCGGCATCACGCCAATAGCGTTCTGTTACCACTTTTTGCGCTGACGACGGTATACCGTTGTAGTCGTCAAACCCTGCTACATCAAATACAAAATGAGTTGTGGTGACGATCAGCGCACCATCTTCGTAGTGACCCACAGAAAAACCTTGAAGGGAAAAATCCACCGCCGTTGGCTGCCGGCCATCTAGCCAAACCGTGCGCAGCTGATCATCTTTCTCATACCGTAACAACACCCGATCAGGCCACTGGGTAACTTCCATATGGTAAGGATCATACTGAATGGCGGGGGAGGATGCTGGTTGGCAGTCATACTTTGGTGCCATAGTTTCTTCCCAGACTTCTTGATAGGCCAAGGCTCGCTCATTGAGTTTAGGAAAGTTGTCGTCGCCCCATGGCACGGTAGTGTCGTTAATGGGTCTGGCCCGGCCGCCGCCGTCCCAAGTGCCGGCGAGATCCGGTATCTGGGCGTCAACTGCTTGGGAGTAAGAGTGCCCGGAAGCCCCAATTAAAATGCTAGCGGCGACAATAAGTTTGACCATTTTCACTTTATTTGAACCATAGGTTAGTAATTGAATATTCATAGTGATCCCTATTTTGAAAACGCTGTCTTGGGCAATGGCTTTGAGCAAGCCAATAGAATTGGGGTAGCAAAAAATAAGGCGTCTATTGATCCGACTGCCTTTCTTCCACCCTGCCGCCTGATAACACAGCAGTACCGTCTTGTCGCGTCATGCGGACGCAGCATAGCCCGCGTGAACCATCGGCCCGTGATGGCTGACCGGTGGCCTTAACCATCATGCCCAGTGGCAACGAATCGGGGGTCCAACCAACCCGCCGCAAACCAACAGGCGCGCCAAGTTCAATTTGCCATTCTACGGTTTGGGCATTTTCATCAATGACATCGAGATAAAGAAACGCATGGGGGTTACGGAACACGAACCGCGTGACGACGCCTTCGATGTCGACACGTTTCGTGGAATCATAAAACGGCGCACTGGCATGGTGGGCAATCACGGGGGCGACTAATACGCAGATACTGGCAATGCCGAGAGCTCCTGCGCTTAGAAACCAGCTGGGTTTACTCATGTCACTCTCCTAATTTTTATTATTATTCAGACCACTGACTGCAGACTAATAACTATCCACTGCATGGTCAATGACATTCTGCTGCGCACCCCCCCCAAGCCCTTTTGGCTCTTTAATGCGAAATCCCACTTACTGCTGGGAACATCTAGCAACCTAAAACACAGGTCCATGAGCCGGGTTGATCATTGGGTTCTTGAAATAGCCACGCGAAAGCCGATGGTTTGATTGCGCACCCCAGGGTCTATGCCGCCGCGGACTGCTGCACGCACGTTGCTCACGGCATCAAGGTATGAGCCTCCCCGCATGACCCAAATGGCATCCGCTGACAAATCTTCTAGATCATCGTTGCTGTTATAAGGGTAATCCTGCAGCGGGCTGCGGGTCATTTCCCACACATTGCCAGACATATCTGACAGCCCGTAGCTGCACGGAGCACATGCAAGCGCACCCACAATGAGTAAGCCATTGCTATTGTAATTTGCCATATCGGTCCTTGGCGCGGAGCCCCAAGGAAACACTCGCCCGTCTATGCCTCTCGCCGCTTTTTCCCACTGGGCTTCGCTGGGAAGCGTTAGTTGCCCGCCGTCGCTGAGAAACTGCTGCAGCACGCTCGGTGTATTTTCAGCATTCCTCAACTGAGTTTCTAGCCACCGTCCATAGGCTAGAGCCTCGGGCCAAGTGACACCAGTAACAGGGTAGTTCCCTGCCCTATCAAGGTTCACGCCTTCGGCAGGTCTACCGGTTGCAGCGAGATAGGCTTTAAACTGCGCAACAGTGGTTTCGAAACGACTAATATAAAATGCTGGCAGGGTAACTTTGCCTTGCCTGAGGGACCTTGACCACTGTTCATTGCCATAGGCCAGGCTGTCGACGCGGGGATCGCTACCCATAGTAAACTGCCCTGCTGGAATCTCAACAAAACCCCAAGTGCTATCGCTGGGCAAAAACCAAGTATCGGCGTTAAAGCCAGCTAGGTTTTCAGGCAGCGCTGAGGCTTTGATAGAAGCCGCTTTAGAGAGTTCGGCATTCTCAACACTTTCTCGGGTCAGCCACACTACCGTAAAAATAATCGAAACCAAAAGAATTAAAAGTCCCAATGTTCGGCTTGGCTCTAGTGGCGCTGGAGCAGTTGGCGGCGCGACAGCAGGCCTGCCTTTTTTGCTCATGAACGGGCCTCTCGTCCTGTCGTTTCACAGGCAAACTGCCATTGGTGTGCGCAGGCGCGGTCATACAGTTCAGCAGCTGGCAGATCCATGAGGTTCTTGCCACCCTGTCTCAACATCAATCGCAGATCTAGGTCTTTGGGCTGCTCTGCCAATGCCAGAGATTCATTAAGAAGATTAGCGCAACCGGC
>JBLGBD010000133.1:0-9217 GCA_047617585.1 Pseudohongiellaceae bacterium
CAACCGCTGCTTCGGAGTGCTGCTCTCTGGCGTGTTCTAGCGCTCGTTTTGTAACCGCAACCGCTTCTTCGATATCAAATGGTTTAGGTAGATATTCAAACGCGCCCCGGCTGTAAGATGAGACTGCACTATCAAGGTCGGAGTGAGCGGTCATAATGATGACCGGCAGCAGTGGATGCTTTTCGTGAATAGTTGAAAGCAAATCCAAGCCGTTAATGCCAGGCATTCGAATATCACTGATTATTGCATCAGGCAGTTCGTAGGCAAGGCGGCTTAGCAGTTGATCTCCGTTTTCGAAAGTCTCGGTGCTAAGCCCGGTTTTGCTTAAGGATTTTTCTAGTACCCAGCGAATTGAGCGATCATCGTCAAGTATCCAAACGGAATTATGGTTGTTCATTTTCTATCCCTTGCTAATAGTTAACGGTAAGCAGAGCTACCCATTTTGACAAGAACTTTGTATGGGAAGTATTACGGTAAATACAGTTTCCCCTGGCTTGGTGCTACATTCGATTAAACCATTGTGTTGATTAATTATGCCGTGAGTAATAGGTAGACCAAGACCAGTGCCGTCTGGTCTTCCGCTAATCATGGGGTAAAAAATAGTGCTTATTAGATCATCTGGAATGCCAGGTCCGTTATCTATCACTTCTATGCAGGCGGCTAGGCGGTAAAACTTTGAGTCGATTGTTGCATTGCGAGTCACACGAGAGCGAATCAAGATTCGACCAAGATTGTGCTCAATGTCTGGGCTTTCTAATGATTGCATGGCGTTGCGGACTATATTCAACATCGCCTGAATAAGTTGCTCAGCGTCGCCGTACATTGCAGGGATGCTAGGGTCATAGTCTTGCAGCAGTTGGATGCCGCGAATATTTTTGTCGGCGATCTCTGCCGAGACTAAGTGTCTAACCCGCTCCAGGACTTGATGAATATTGATTAGTTGCATATCCATGGGTTTGCGAGATCCTACTAGCCGGTCAACCAAATTACGCAGCCGGTCGGCCTCTTCGATAATCACGTTGGTATAGTCAGCCAAACTTGGGTCTGTGAGCTCGCCGGCTAGAAGTTGTGCTGCGCCTCTTATTCCCCCCAATGGGTTTTTAATTTCGTGGGCCAAGCCGCGGACTAATTCGCGAGTGGTTGCATGGGCTGTGTGCAAGGTTTCCTCGCGGGAAATGCGTGCGGTATGCTCCAAGGAATTTAGCTCTATTATTGCCTGCATCTCGCCATTTTCTTCGAAAGGACTGACGGTGTAATCCACATAAATTGTCTTGTCATGCAATATTTTAAATTCTGCCTTGCGCTTGGTTATGCTGCTATTGTTTCTAAGCGCATTGCGCATATCTTCGATATCGTTATCGGCGCCAATAAAAAGCTCCCCGATGCAGAGCTGTCTTGCTTGACGATTACTTAATCCCAGTAAGTTTTCAGCTGCTAGGTTGATGTAAAGCAGGCGTAATTTACTGTCCAGCAAAATCACACCGGTTTTCAGTGTGTCTAGAAGGCGCTTGTGTACATTGTCCAGAGTCAATCGAGTTCTCGAATTCTTGTTGTGAAGGGTGCGAGAAATGCACCGTCTACCGATGGTATGCAATAAGTAAACCAATACTTAGTGCCCACAATATCGGGCATTCGAAGGCATTTTTCGTATATCTAGGGTTGGGCAGGCACCGCTCTAGATCAGACTACGCACCAGAATGGTGCGATTAACAAGTATATGCCTTATTACTGGCTGAAGATACTGGGCGGTGTTTTTTGATGATGCATTTTGATGGTCATTTTTAGCGCAAAAAAAACCCGGTTTCCCGGGCTTTTTTTAGGTCTTAGCAATTAAGCAAGAGCTTCTTTGGTCGTTTTAATAATTGCGGCTGACACTTTATAAGGATCAGCATTAGATGCTGTGCGGCGATCTTCCAAGCGACCTTTCCAACCATCTTCTACAGTGCCGATTGGGATGCGAATTGATGCGCCCCTGTCTGACACGCCATAACTGAATTGATCAATTGCTTGAGTTTCGTGCAGGCCTGTTAAGCGCTGGTCATTGTTAGCACCGTAAACACTGATGTGGCGCTCGATATTCTTGCTGAAACCTTCGCAGATCTTAGTGAATATAGCCTCGTCGCCATTGTCACGCATCGCCCCGTTGGAGAAATTCGCATGCATGCCTGAACCATTCCAGTCTAGATCTTTACCCAATGGCTTGGGTTCCCAGTTAATGGAATAACCGTAACGCTCGGCAGTGCGTTCAAGCAGGTAGCGCGCTATCCATGTCTCGTCGCCGGCGGCTGTTGCGCTTTTGCCAAAGACTTGAAATTCCCATTGACCAGGAGCTACCTCGGCATTAATGCCTTCAACGTTCAAGCCCGCTTCTAGGCACAGGTCCAAGTGATCTTCGATGCATTCACGACCAAACGCGTTGGTGGCACCAACCGAGCAGTAATAAGGTCCCTGAGGTGCAGGATAGCCATTTTTAGGGAATCCTGGAGGAAGATTAGTCTTGGTATCCCAGAGGAAATATTCTTGCTCAAAACCAAACCAAAAATCTTCGTCATTGTCATCGATAGTAGCGCGGCCATTAGTGACGTGTGGAGTGCGGTCAGCATTTAGTACTTCTGTCATAACCAAATACGAGCTGGCACGGTCTGGGTCTGGGAAAATTGCAACAGGCTTCAAGAGACAATCGGAATCATCGCCAGATGCTTGTCCAGTGGAGCTACCGTCGAATGACCAAGTTGGGCATTCTGCAAGCGTGCCACCAAAGTCATTTCTGACCATGGTTTTGCTTCTGAGGCCCTGTGTAGGGGTGCTACCATCTAGCCAGATATATTCCAGTTTAGATTTCATGTTTACTCTGTCTCCTAATGAATTTCGGATTCTTGTTAAAACACTGACTTCCGCTTGATGTTCGAATTTTCAGCGTGTGAAAGGCGGTTGGCCCTGATAATACAAGCTCAATCACCTATTGTGCTACAAGCATCTACCCGAAAACCCACCATTGGCTTTGGGATAGTCTTGTTTGGAGGGAAGGAGCAAGATGTATGCCATTCACAGGTGCGCCACACTCGCCGAATTTACTGAGCGTGCCGATGATTAGCAGCAGAGATTGCACCATAAAAGAGCTTTATTGCTACATACGCCCTTAATTAGTGCATAAATAGAGGTTTGCTTGCCGGTTCATCCGATGTGAGTATTCCAGCCTGCCGTGACGGGGTTGCTGTATCGAGACGTGATTACAGCACCTAGCCTGCGGTCCTCGTTGAGTACGGCTTAAGATTCATTTCATAAACTAGTCTCGATTCGTGTATACTCGCCCCCTTTTTCGCCCGATCCAAGTCATACGAGCCCGAGTTTACGCCTGAGTAGGCGCGGGTTTGGAAGGCGCGCCGTCAATGAGTGGGGCGCTGATCCTTTTAGACATTAAACAGCGCTCACTCAATTCAGAGAATAGACATAAAGTGATAGAGAAAATACGAAACATCGCCATCATAGCCCACGTTGACCACGGTAAGACTACGTTGGTGGACAAGCTACTTAATCAGTCTGGCACCATTGAATCCAGAGGCGAGCAAGTAGAGCGCATGATGGACTCCAATGACCAAGAGCGAGAGCGGGGTATAACCATTCTTGCCAAGAACACTGCAATTAATTGGCATGACTACCGTATCAATATTGTTGATACGCCGGGCCACGCCGATTTTGGCGGAGAAGTCGAGCGCGTGATGTCTATGGTCGACAGCGTTTTGCTGCTGGTAGATGCCGTGGATGGGCCAATGCCTCAGACGCGCTTTGTAACACAAAAAGCATTTGCTCAAGGTCTGAATCCAATTGTTGTGATCAACAAGATCGACAGAGACGGCGCTCGCCCAGATTGGGTGGTTAACGAGGTCTTCGATCTTTTCGATAAATTAGGTGCTACCGATGAGCAGTTAGACTTTCCTATAGTTTACGCCTCAGCTATTAATGGCATCGCCGGTTTAGACTACAACGAGATGCATGAAGACATGACGCCTTTGTTTCAGGCGATCATCGATAAAGTCCCAGCTCCAGATGTGGACATTGAGGCGCCTTTCCAAATGCAGATTAGTGCGCTGGATTACAATAGTTATGTTGGCGTTATTGGTATTGGGCTAATCAGCAAAGGCAAGGCGCGTAGCAACCAGCAGGTCATCATTGTTGATCGCGAAGGTAATCAGCGCAAAGGGAAAATTCTCCAGGTAAAAAGTCACTTAGGCTTGGAGCGAATCGATGTGCCAGAGGCTAGCGCCGGTGAAATCGTGTGTATTTCAGGTATCGATAAACTTAATATTTCCGACACTTTGTGTGACCCTAATCATGTCGTGAGTATGCCGCCACTAAGTGTGGATGAGCCAACAATTAGCATGACGTTTCAAGTTAACGACTCACCGTTTGCTGGGCAAGAAGGCAAATTTATTACCACCAGACAGATAAAAGAACGGCTGGAGCGGGAACTGCTTTATAACGTAGCACTTCGAGTTGAATCTGGTGAGACACCGGATAAGTATCGAGTGTCTGGCCGCGGCGAACTACATCTGTCGGTTCTAATTGAAAGCATGCGTCGTGAAGGGTTTGAGCTAGCTGTTTCGCGGCCAGAAGTTATTATGCAGGAAATTGAAGGCAAACTGCATGAGCCGTTTGAGTCTTTGGTCATTGACTGTAATGATGAGCATCAAGGGTCTGTGATTGAAGAGCTGGGTTACCGTAAAGCCGAAATGCAAGATCTACTGCCAGACGGCAAGGGCCGAGTGCGCCTTCAGTTTCTTGTGCCAACGCGAGGCCTTATCGGTTTTCGTTCAATGTTTTTAAGTATGACATCTGGGTCTGGTTTGATGACTCATGTATTCGATCACTATGGTGAGTTCAAAAGCGCTAATCTTGGTGGCCGCAATAACGGAGTTCTCGTGTCTATGGTTAAAGGCAAGGCGCTTGGTTTTGCCTTATTTAACCTGCAGGAGCGAGGCCGTCTGTTTATCGGACCTAACATAGAAGTTTACGAAGGAATGATTATTGGCTTGCACAGCAGGGATAATGATTTGGCGGTAAACCCAACCAAGGGCAAGCAGCTTACCAACGTTCGTGCGTCTGGCACCGATGAAGCCATTATGCTGACGACGCCGATCGTGCACACACTCGAACAAGCTATGGAATTTATTGCCGATGATGAACTGGTTGAGGTCACTCCAAGCCAGATTAGACTGCGTAAACGCTTCCTCACTGAAAACGAACGCAAAAGGCATGGTCGCAGTAGCCAATCTCGTGGCTAACGGTTAGTCCCTGTGAATACTGAACTAACTGAGCTTTTCCCAGAATCCCAAATGATTTTTTCATGGAAGCGGGTTGGTAAATGTTAGTTCTATATCCAGAGTTAAAACCACACGCTCGATACCAAATCAAGGTGTCCGCAGTTCACGAACTGTATGTGGACGAAGCCGGAAATCCTGATGGCATTCCAGTGCTGTTCGTTCATGGCGGCCCCGGTGGGGCGTGCGATGCCAGCTCGCGGCGCTTTTACGACCCTGCCGACTATAGAATCATTACCTTTGATCAGCGTGGCTGCGGTCGCTCAACCCCCCACGGCGAACTTCGGGAGAATACGACTCAAGATTTAATCGCCGATATGGAAATTATTCGTAATCACCTAACTATCGATAAGTGGGTGTTATTCGGTGGTTCTTGGGGCTCAACACTCAGTCTTGTATATGCAATTCAATTCCCCGAGCGAGTCTTGGCGATGGTGCTAAGAGGCATCTTCTTATGCCGCAAAAAAGATCTAGACTGGCTTTATAACGACGGTGCCAACCGACTTTTCCCAGACGCTTGGGAAGACTTCATTAAGCCGATTCCACTGAATGAACGCGCTGAGCTAATTTCAGCCTACGCTAAACGTCTTTCCGGCGAAGACGAGTTGGTTAGAATGGCGGCAGCGAAAGCTTGGTCGGCATGGGAAGGTAGTTGCTCAAAACTGCGCCCCAGTGCAGAAATCCTCGCCAAATTTACCAAACCTCACAACGCACTAGCACTGGCTAGAATTGAAACACATTACTTTTTGAGTAGCGGATTTGTTGAAGAGAATCACATTTTGAATAATGTTTCGTCTATCAGCGCCATTCCAGGTCGAATTATTCACGGCCGCTATGATATTGTTTGTCCCCTCGACAATGCGCAATCGCTACACCAATTGTGGGGTAACTCAGAGTTGCATATCGTGCGTGACGCTGGCCATAGCGCCTCGGAACCAGGAAATGTTGACGCTTTAATCCGAGCTGTAAAGGATATCGCCCTCGAACTTCAATAGGGCCTATCTAGTAACAATTAAGTCAGATGGCGCTAATGACTGGAAAACTAAATGATCGCACTAATTCAAAGGGTCAATTGGGCCCAAGTTCACATCGATGATATTCGCGCTGCTGAGATAGGGCAGGGTATCCTTGCTCTTGTTGGCATTGAAAAAGCCGACACCGAAAAAGACGCAGAAAAAATTCTTGATAAGCTGCTTAGTTTTCGAATGTTCTCCGACTCTGACGGCAAGATGAATCTAGATGTGAAAGATATCGGTGGTGACATATTGATTGTGTCACAATTCACGCTAGCAGCCAGCACTGAGAAAGGGCAGCGGCCTAGTTTCTCGGCAGCAAAAGAACCTGAAGAGGCAGAAAAGCTGTATGATTTTTTGGTGGAGCAAGCCAAAGAAAAGCACGAGTTTGTCGAAACAGGGCAGTTTGGAGCTAATATGGAAGTGGCTTTAGAAAACGATGGGCCAGTTACTTTTATACTGCGTAGTTAGGCGCTATTGATTTATTTATGGTCTTTAGGTGCTTTAAAGCCATACCTCAAGATCTAAAGGCTAATCACTAGAGAGCAAAGGTAAGTCGCTAACCCTTAGGCGAAGTTCAACTAATTGACTAGCTGGCGATTGAATTCTCATCATCATCGTCCCTCTCGCGTTTCTTGACCATTCGTCCTGCAACAATTCCCAGTTCAAACAGTGCCCACATTGGCAACGCCAACATCGATTGGGTAAATGGGTCGGGCGGTGTGAGTAACATTCCCGCAACGAAACACCCGACAATGACATAAGGCCTTTTCTCAGAGAGGGATTTTGAATCTGCTAAGCCTGACCAAATGCATAAAAATACCGCAATGGGGATTTCGAAAGCGACTCCAAACGCAAAAAAGATTGTGAGCGCAAAGCTTAGAAAGCTGCTTATATCAGGCGCTACCTGAATGCCCTCGGGGGCCACGGATATGAAAAAAGCAAAGACTAAGTTAAATAGAATATAGCGTGCAAAGGCCACGCCGGCGTAAAACAGTAGCACGCTAGATATGAACAAAGGGATAGCGATGGCTTTTTCGTTTTTATAAAGGCCAGGGGCAATGAAGGACCAAATTTGATACAGGATATAGGGCGCTGCGACTAAAAACGAGACGTAGAAAGTGAGCTTAAAAGGAGCGAAGAAAGGCGATGTGGGGTCAATTGCAATCATGCTTGAACCTTCCGGCAGAGCGGAGATAAGCGGATCGGCAACGTAAGTATAAATCTCGTTTGAGAAAGAAAACAAAGCTAGAAACAGCACCACTATCGCGACTAAGGATTTAAGAATCCTATCGCGCAGTTCAATTAAATGATCGATTAAGGTAAGTTCTTTTTCTTCTTCTGCCGCAGCCATTTTATTCAGACTCATTCTTTTCTGAGGAGTTGCCAAGCTTAGGATTTTTGCCTACACCATAGAGCTGCTGTTTGATTTCCGCTGTGGTCTGTTCAATCTCTTCGCCCAATTCTTGAACGTCGCCGATGAGGGTTGTTTCGACCGTCGATTCTTTTTCATCGCCGACTTTGAGCTTGGCTGCACCTGGATCTAACTCATCAGAGCTAACTAGGTTGCTAATGGATTTTTCGGTATCTTTTGCCAATTGGCTCATCTGCGACTTAGCCGACTCCAGATCATCCATTACCGCTTCGTTGTGTAGCTGGCGGCGAATTTCATCGGCATTGAGTTCTCGCTCAATTTCATTTTTAACTTTGTAAAAGCTGCGCCGAAATCGACCAACCCACAGACTGACTGTTTTTATGGTGCTTGGAAGCCGCTCGGGACCAATAACCAGCAGGGCTACAATGCCGACTAACAGAAGTTCTGTAGGAGCGATGTTAAACATAGTTAAGCTACGTGAATGTGACTGGAAAGTGGCAGTCAGGCGATCGATACCTAGCCATAAGAGGTCGAAGTATTGTCGCGATTTGAGTGTTTACTTTTCTACTTTATCGGCTGTGGTGTCGACAGTCTCAGTCTCCCCTTCAGCCTCTTCTGACAACTGGTTCTGGTCATTTTCTTTGTCTTTGTCTTTGTTGTCGTCGCCCATTGCGGTTTTAAAACCTTTCAAGGCGCCACCAAGGTCGGCTCCAATGTTGCGCAGCTTTTTTGTTCCAAACAGCATTACTACTATTAATAAAACGATGAGTAGCTGCCAAATACCTATTCCACCTAAACCCATGATGTCTCTCCTAAAGCCGTAGTCACATAAGCAACGAGGGCATGTTACTGTCCGCGGGAGGCCTTCTCTTCAAGGCCGGATATGTTAAAGCGTTTTTCCAGTTCCTCCAACACTTGATCTGGGCCAAGGTTTAAGTGGCTTAACATGACCAAGCTGTGGAACCATAAATCAGCGGTTTCCTGCACCAATGCCTGCAGTTTTGCCGAATCTAAATTTTCGGCGTCTTTTGCCGCAATAATCGTTTCAGTGGCTTCTTCACCGACTTTTTCTAGAATCTTGTTCAAGCCCTTGGCATGCAAAGACGCCACATAAGACTCGTCGCTGCTCGCAGCTTTACGTTGCTCGATAATACCTGCCAATTGTTGCAATACATCAGTCATAGAAATGCCGGCTGCGCCCCTTAGGCGGAGTATATCTCGTCTGGAGCCTTAATGATTGGTTCAATATCGTGCCAGGCGCCATCTTCAAGTTTTTGAAAAAAGCAGCTTTCTCGGCCAGTATGGCAAGCAATGCCGCCGATTTGCTCAACTTGGTAACAAAGACAGTCATTGTCGCAATCTAAGTAAATGCCTACTAACTTTTGAATATGGCCAGATTCCTCACCTTTGCGCCAAAGTGCGCCACGTGAGCGGGACCAATACACTGCCCGTTGCTCGGTGGCAGCAAGGGCCAAGGCTTCTCGATTAACCCAAGCCTGCATTAGTATCCG